>NZ_QXCO01000015.1:0-140474 GCF_003458115.1 Bacillus sp. ISO11
TTCGCTCGACTTGCATGTATTAGGCACGCCGCCAGCGTTCATCCTGAGCCAGGATCAAACTCTCCAATAAAGTTAGTTTGTCTAGCATCTAAAATAAAAATTGACGTTTCACGTTGTTTGTTTCGTTTAGTTTTCAAAGTTCAATATCGCGTTTCAGCGACTTTTATAATATATCATAGTATATTATTTTCGTCAACAAGTTTTTTCGATAAGTTGTATCTCTCATTTGCTGACTCTGCCTATTATATAGGCTTTCTCTTCCCTATGCAAGTATTATTATAAAAAAATAAAGAGAGGGAAAATCCCCTCTCTTATTCTTCTGAAGAAACCTCTTCACTCGTTTCTTCCTCTTCATCTTTTTGTGCTTTTGCTACCGTCGCTACCTCTTGGTCTTCCTCTAATCGAATTAGACGAACACCTTGTGTATTACGTCCCATTTGAGAGATTTGATCAACTGGCATACGAATAATAACGCCTGCCGCTGTAATTAACATAATATCTTCTTCACCTGTAACAGATTTAACAGCTACTAATTTACCGTTCTTATCTGTAATGTTACAAGTTTTCAGACCTTTACCACCGCGGCTTTGCAGACGGTATTCATCAATCGGTGTACGCTTTCCGTAACCATTTTTCGTTACAATTAGAACATTTACATCCTCTTCGACAATTTCCATACCTACAACTTGGTCTTCATCGCCCAACGTAATAGCTTTAACACCTGCAGCATTACGTCCCATAGAACGAACATCTTGTTCATTGAAACGAATTAGCATACCGTTACTTGTCCCGACAATAATATCCTTATCACCCGATGTTAAACGTACAGATATTACCTCATCCTCTTCACGAAGAGAAATTGCAATTAAACCATTTGTACGTATATTTGCAAATGATGAAAGTGGCGTTCTCTTAGAAACCCCTTGTTTTGTCGTAAAGAATAAGAACTGATCGTCACCAAATTCACGAATCGGAATAATAGCGTTAATCCACTCACCCTTATCTACCCCTAATAGGTTAATAATTGGTAGTCCTTTTGCAGTACGACTATACTCTGGAATTTCATATCCTTTCGTACGGTATACTTTACCCTTGTTTGTAAAGAATAAAATATGATCATGAGTAGACGTTGTTAATAAATGTTCAACAAAGTCATCATCATTCGTACCCATTCCTTGCACACCACGTCCCCCACGGTTCTGTGTTTTGTACGTAGAAGCTGGTAACCTCTTAATATAACCGTTATGAGTTAACGTAATCGCAATGTTTTGTTCAGGAATTAAATCTTCATCTTCAATAAATTCCATACCGCCAATTGTAATTTCTGTTCGTCTCTTATCATTGAAACGCTCTTTTACTTCTGTTAATTCTTCACGAATAATCTCAAGAACTTTTTCTTCATCTGCTAAAATCGCTTTTAATTCAGCAATTAACTTCATTAAGTCTTGATATTCTTGCTCAATTTTTTCACGTTCTAATCCAGTTAAGCGTTGCAGACGCATATCTAAAATCGCTTGCGCTTGTTTCTCACTTAAACCAAAACGTTCCATTAAGCCTTGCTTGGCAATATCTGCCGTTTTTGAACTACGAATTAACGTAATAACTTCATCAAGATGATCTAAAGCAATTCGTAATCCTTCTAAAATATGAGCACGTGCTTCTGCTTTTTCTAATTCATAAGCAGTACGTCTACGAATTACTACCTTCTGATGCTCTAAATAATGATATAGATTTTGTTTTAAATTTAGTACTTGTGGCTCCCCATTTACAAGAGACAACATATTAATACCGAAACTTGTTTGAAGCGCTGTATGTTTATATAGATTGTTTAATAGTACGTTTGCATTAGCATCACGACGTACTTCCATGACAATACGCATACCATTACGATCTGATTCATCACGTAAATCTGTAATACCTTCAATTTTCTTATCGCGAACTAATTCTGCGATTTTTTCAATTAATCGTGCCTTATTAACTTGATAAGGTAGTTCAGTTACGATAATAGATTGTTTACCGTTTGACTTCTCTTCAATTTCAACCTTAGCACGAAGCATAATGGAACCGCGACCTGTTTCATAAGCTCTTCGAATTCCACTTCTTCCTAAAATTAAACCTGCCGTCGGAAAGTCTGGACCGGGAATGTATTCCATTAATTCCGCGATAGTAATATCAGGATTATGACTTAATGCCAGCACACCATCAATTACTTCGCCAAGCTGATGCGGCGGTATATTTGTTGCCATACCAACAGCAATACCTGTTGTACCGTTTACTAATAAATTAGGGAAACGCGCTGGTAGTACTATCGGTTCTCTTTCGGAACCATCATAGTTATCTTGATAATCAATTGTATTTTTTGAAATATCACGTATTAATTCCATAGAAATCTTAGACATTCTTGCCTCTGTATAACGCATTGCAGCTGCTGAATCTCCATCTACAGAACCGAAGTTACCATGCCCATCTACAAGCATATAACGTTGACTAAAATCTTGCGCCATACGTACCATTGTTTCATAAACGGCTGAATCACCATGAGGGTGATACTTACCGATTACTTCACCGACAATACGTGCTGATTTCTTATACGCTTTATCAGCTGTAATTCCTAAATCATTCATCGCATATAAAACCCTACGATGCACAGGTTTTAATCCATCACGAACATCTGGTAATGCACGAGATACGATAACACTCATTGCGTAATCTAAAAATGAGGTACGCATTTCATGACTAATATTAATTTCTCGAATTCGTGCTTGTTGTTGATTGTCTGACATCAACGAGCACCTCCTCTTACATTTCCGTTACACATACATTGATTTATATGTAGAAGACAGGAATACTTAGATTCCTGTCATTACTCATTTAAATATCAAGGTTCTTCACGTATTTTGCATTCTCTTGGATAAAGTTACGACGTGGCTCTACTTTATCTCCCATTAAAATTTCAAATGTTTCGTCTGCTTCAATTGCATCTTGAAGGGAAACTTGAAGTAATGAACGTACTTCTGGATCCATTGTCGTCTCCCATAGCTGAGTTGGATTCATTTCCCCTAGACCTTTATAACGCTGAATCCCTGGCTTAGGTTGGGCCGGTAATTCTGCTAAGATTTTTTCAAGTTCCTTATCGTTGTAAGCATATTGAATTTTTTTACCTTGTTGTATTTTAAACAACGGCGGCTGTGCAATATAGATATAACCACACTCAATTATTTGACGCATATAACGATAGAAGAACGTTAATAATAGGGTACGAATATGTGCACCATCAACATCGGCATCGGTCATAATAATAACCTTATGATAGCGTGCTTTTTCAATATCGAAGTCTCCACCAATATTTGTACCAATCGCCGTAATAATTGTACGAACTTCATCATTTGATAAAATCTTATCTAAGCGTGCCTTTTCCACATTAATAATTTTACCCTTCAGCGGTAAAATTGCTTGGAAATGACGATCGCGTCCTTGTTTTGCAGATCCACCCGCAGAGTCACCCTCTACGATGTAAATTTCACTAATTGCTGGATCTTTCGAAGAGCAATCAGCTAATTTACCAGGTAAACTTGAAACTTCTAACGCACTCTTTCGACGTGTCAATTCACGCGCTTTTTTCGCAGCTACACGTGCACGTGCAGCCATCGTACCTTTTTCTACAATTTTTCGCGCTACATTAGGATTTTCTAGTAAGAACTTTTCAAACGCCTCTGAGAATACAGACTCTGTAATTGTTCTCGCTTCACTATTCCCAAGTTTTGTCTTCGTTTGTCCTTCAAATTGTGGATTTGGATGCTTGATTGATACAATTGCTGTTAAACCTTCACGAACATCCTCACCAGTTAAATTACTGTCCGCATCTTTTAAAATGCTATTTTTACGACCATAGTCGTTGATTACACGAGTTAAAGCTGTTTTAAAACCTACCTCATGTGTACCACCTTCATACGTATGGATGTTATTCGTAAATGAGTAAATATTATTTGTGTATCCCTCGTTATATTGAAGAGAAACCTCAACCTGAATACCATCTTTTGAACCTTCTACGTACACAGGCTCTTCATGAATCGGTTGTTTTGAGCGATTTAAATGCTCAACGTATGATTTAATTCCACCTTCGTAATGGAATTCTTTCTTTTGCTTATGTTCACGTTTATCTTCAATTGTTAATTTAATATTACGATTTAAAAACGCTAATTCACGCATACGAGTTGCTAGTGTATCAAAATCGTATACTGTTGTTTCTTGGAAAATTTCCGGATCTGGTTTAAATCGAGTTATTGTTCCTGTTTGATCTGTGTCACCAATGACTTTTAAATCCGCAACCGGAATACCTCTTTCGTATTTTTGGTAATGGATTTTACCTTCACGATGTACAAATACTTCTAATTCTGTTGATAGAGCATTTACAACCGATGCCCCAACACCATGTAAACCACCAGAAACTTTATAACCGCCACCGCCAAATTTACCACCGGCGTGGAGAACAGTCATAATAACTTCTACAGCTGGACGTCCCATTTTTTCTTGTATACCAACCGGAATACCACGCCCATTATCCGTTACACGAATACTATTATCTTCTTCGATACTAACATTAATTTCATCACAATAACCTGCAAGTGCTTCATCAATACTATTATCTACGATTTCCCACACAAGATGGTGAAGCCCTTTTCCACTTGTAGATCCAATATACATACCAGGGCGTTTCCGAACTGCCTCTAGTCCTTCAAGCACCTGTATCTGACTTTCATCATATGCATTTTCTTGCATTTGCTTTTGTTCCATTGACACAAAGATCACCTACTTTTCCATTTAAACAGGGGTTATTCCCTATCTATTTCACAATCTACAGTGCCGTTCGTTACATGAATTGTTTTCGCTTCTTTTAATGTTTCGTGTTCAATTCCGTCGACACTCGTCGTTGTAACAAATGTTTGCACTTTTCCTTGAATTGTATTTAAAAGATGTGATTGACGATAATCATCTAATTCTGATAAAACATCATCCAACAAAAGGATTGGATATTCTTTAACCTCTGAATAAATCAATTCAATTTCAGCTAATTTTAGGGATAGTGCGGTCGTTCGTTGTTGTCCTTGCGAACCAAAGACTTGAACATTTTTACTATTAACGAAGAATTGTAAATCGTCACGATGAGGACCAATTAAAGTCGTACCACGGAAAATTTCACGTTGTTTCACAGATTGAAAACTTTCATAGTATACTTCTTTTATTTTCGACAAATCCATTGATTCTGATACATCTACACTTGGTTTATAGACAATTTCTAACTCTTCTAATCCACGGCTTATACCTCGATGAATTGGAGCTGCCCATTCCTGTAGCAAATGCAAAAATTCAAAACGTTTTTGCAGTATTTTCGCACCATGCTCAATTAGTTGAAGTGTAAATACATCCAACATCGTTTCCTCATTCTTACTATTCCCTTGCATTTTTTTCAACAAGTGATTTCGTTGCGTGAGCACCTTTTGATATTGACTTAATTCATACAAATATACAGGAGCTATTTGTCCTAATTCCATATCTAAAAAGCGTCTTCTTACTTGAGGGCTTCCTTTTACAAGATTTAAATCTTCTGGGGCAAACATGACAACGTTCATCACGCCAATATATTGACTTAACTTTTGTTGTTCAAGTTGATTTAATTTTGCCTTTTTACCTTTTTTCGAAATATTTAATTCCAAAGACAAAGAACTGTTTCTTTTTTGTAATTTCCCCTTTATTTGACCAAAATCTTCATCCCAGCGGATAAGTTCGCGATCATTAGAGGTTCTATGAGATTTCGCCATCGCTAAAACATAAATAGCTTCCATCAAATTTGTTTTCCCTTGTGCATTTTCGCCGATAATTACATTTACCTTATCTTCAAAGGAAAGCTCTAATTTTTCATAATTGCGATAGTTTTTTAATTGTATTTCTGAAATAAACAAAGGGCTCCCCCTTTATGCCTGAACTTGGAAAGTTCCGCTTCCTGGAATTTCAATAACATCATTCGCATATAGTTTGCGACCTCTTCTATTTTCAAGTTCGTTGTTCACGTACACTTCATATTCTTGTAAAAACCATTTTACAGCGCCACCTGTATCAATTACATCAGCTAACTTTAAAAATTGTCCTAGTGTAATATACTCTGTTGAAATTTTAATACGTTTCATAAAATCGCTCACTTTCTGAAAGTGTTCATTCTTTCATTGTACTAAATAAACTAGCATTAGGAAAGTAATACCCAAAAATCAAATAAGGGCCACTAGCATCTTTAAACTAGCAACCCTTATTCCTTACCTAGTAAGTACGAACCGGTAAAATTAATTGAATAATTGAATCATCATTTACTGTACGAATTAAGAACGGTCTCATTGCTCCAGTAAAGCTAACTTTAATCTCTGTACTATCCAAAGCTTTTAATGCATCCATCATATATTTTGCACTAAAAGATATTTTTAACTCTTCTCCATCTACTTTTTCGCATTGTACTTCTTCGACAACTTTTCCGATTTCTGGTGAATTCGAAGAAATCTCTAGCATTTCTTGCTCTAAAGTTGATAATTTAACAACGTTATTGCGGCCATCTCTTGCTAATAGTGAAGCACGATCAATTGCTTGTAGGAATTCTTTTGTATTTACAAAAATATCCGTTTTACTCTCTGCTGGAATTAAACGTGTCGTATCAGGATAATTTCCTTCTAACAATCTTGAGAAGAATAATAAATGTTTTGTACGGAATAATACTTGATACTCCGTAATAACGATATCTACCATTTCTTCAGACTCATCTAAAATTTTACTTAATTCATTTAAGCTCTTACCTGGAATAACAACATTAGCTTGGAATTCATCTGCAATGTTATGTCCTTCAATTTTTGCTTTTCGAAGTGCCAGTCTATGACTATCTGTTGCAATACAAGTTAACTCGCTGTTATATACCTTCCAGTTTACACCTGTCAAGATCGGTCTTGTTTCAGAAGTAGAAACTGCAAATACAGTTTGTCTGATCATATGCTTAAGTAAATCTGTTGGTATCTTAAATACATGATGTTCTTCAATCTGTGGCAATAACGGATATTCTGCAGAATCTAAACCATTTAAGTTAAACTCTGATTTTCCAGATTTTATTTTTGTCATAAAATGATTTTCTACAGAAATTTCGACAGTGTCTTTAGGTAGTTTTTTTACAATCTCACTAAAATATTTTGCCTGTAAAACAATGCTTCCTGATTGAGCAATTTCTACGATTTCTTTTCCATCTTCTTCGACTGGAATAAACGATTCAATAGAAATATCAGCATCGCTTCCTGTTAATGTAACCCCTTCTTCAGTAGCTACAACTTTAATTCCCGTAAGGATGGGGATTGTTGTACGAGAAGAAACTGCCTTCATTACATCTTGTACACCTCTTACAAGATAGTCTTTTTGTATTGTAAAACGCATAAAGAAAAACCTCCGGTAAGTATAAGATTTTATTTAATTAATAAAGATAAAAAAATAGTAGTAATAGTAATAGGGCTTGTGGATATGTGGATAACCCCTATAAAGGATGTAAAAACAGTCTATCTACATGTGGATAGACTGTGCGTAAAACAAGGTAAGTTATTCACACTATTCAGCTACTACTTTAAAATACCATTAATTTCTTCAACTTGCTTTTGTAATTGCGTATCGGTTTTTAGTAGTTTAGAGATTTTTTCATGGGCATGGATAACTGTTGTATGATCACGTCCACCAAATTCTTCACCTATTTTTGGTAAAGAGGAATCTGTAAGCTCGCGCGATAAATACATTGCAATTTGGCGAGGAAACGCAACTGATTTGGTACGTTTTTTCGCTTTAAAATCTTCTAATTTCACTTGATAAACATCCCCGACAGCTTTTTGAATATCATAAATAGAGATAATTTTTGGCTTAGAATTTGGAATAATATCTTTAAGTGCTTCAGCTGCTAAATCAGCATTAATATCTTTATTAATTAAAGATGAATAAGCTACAACTCGGATAAGTGCACCTTCTAATTCACGAATATTTGAATCAATTTGATTTGCGATATAAAGCATAACTTCATTTGGTATATCAAGCCCTTCAGCTTTTGCTTTTTTGCGTAAAATCGCAATTCGTGTCTCTAAATCTGGCGGCGTAATATCTGTAATAAGCCCCCATTCAAAGCGGGAACGAAGACGATCTTCTAAAGTCGGAATTTCTTTTGGTGGTCGATCACTAGAAATTACAATTTGTTTACTTTCTTCGTGTAATGCATTAAATGTATGGAAAAACTCTTCTTGAGTTTGTTCTTTTCCAGCAAGAAATTGAATATCATCTATCAATAAAACATCTACGTTGCGATATTTATTACGAAAATCAACAGCCTTATTATCACGAATAGAGTTAATAAATTCATTTGTAAATTTTTCTGATGATAAATATACAACTTTTGCATTTGGATTATGTTCAATTACATAATGACCAATTGCGTGCATTAAATGCGTCTTTCCAAGCCCAACTCCCCCGTAAATAAAGAGTGGGTTATACGCTTTAGCTGGCGCCTCGGCTACAGCTAATGAAGCTGCATGGGCAAAACGGTTACCAGAGCCGATAACAAATGTATCAAATGTATATTTTGGATTTAACATGCTCTGTGGTAAATGAGCTGAATCATCTTGTGCTGGATTCGGCTTAACTGGAGGCAGATCAATATCCTCTTCAGCTTGACTTTGAGGAATAATAAAGCGAATTGCTAATTTTGCCCCTGTTAAATCGTATAGTGTTTCTGAAATTAGTTCGGAGTAATGAGATTCTAGCCAGTCACGAGCAAATTCATTTGGAGCTGTAATCGTTAATACGTCTTTCTTCAAGTTATGAGCCGTTGTTGATTTTAACCATGTCTCATAACTAGGCTTGCTTACCTTTTTTTCTAATTCTTTTAAGGCACTATTCCATAAATCAGAGATATTTTCCAAAGGTGTCCCTCCTTTACTAAGATGGTAAAAGAATAAGGTTGCGCAACAAATGTACAACCCAATAAATATAAAATGTATATTTATACGAAACGTATTTTAAAACCTAAAAACGTCGTTTGTATATGAGATAGGGTTTTCGACAAAAAAAGCAAATGTGGACAACTATTTACCCACATGTGATTAAAACTGTCCACATGTTATACACAAACTGTGGATAAAATAAAGGTGTGGAAAACTTATTCAAAGTGAAAACACAACTATAATATCAAAAAAAAGTGGCTATAGCAATGAATTTAAGAAAGTTATCCACAAAATCAATACCTTGTGGAATAAACTTGTCCACAACACGATATACTGTGTAAAAGTGCGAAAAAAGTTTGTGGATATAAAAAACGTGAAAAAACATTTATCCACAAGGAAATATAGATGCTGTGTAAAAGTATGTGAATAGGTTCAAAATGAATATTTGATGAAAATTTCTAGAACCATTGACATTTTCCTAGTTGATTAACTATAATTTATAGGACTGTCTTTAACAGATATTCCTCAGGGAGGTGTCATATAATGAAAAGAACTTACCAACCAAATAAACGTAAGCGCAGCAAAGTACATGGTTTCCGCAGCCGTATGAGCACAGCGAACGGACGTAAAGTGCTAGCAGCTCGTCGTCGTAAAGGAAGAAAAGTATTATCTGCGTAGACCACTGATCGTTCAGTGGTCTTTTTTTCTAATAATAGTGAATTTCCGCTGATGAAATACAGGAGTGTCAATTGATATGAAGAAAAAACATCGTATAAAGAAGAATGATGAATTCCAGGCGGTTTTTCAAAAAGGAAAATCAAATGCGAATCGTCAGTTTGTTGTATACCAATTAGATAAAGAAGAACAGCCAAACTTTCGCATCGGCCTTTCTGTTAGCAAGAAAATTGGAAATGCAGTAGTTCGTAATCGAATTAAGCGCATGGTCCGTCAGGCTATTACAGAGTTAAAAGATGAGATAGATTCTGGGAAAGATTTTGTTATAATAGCAAGGAAGCCTTGTGCAGAGATGACATATGAAGAAGTAAAGAAAAGCTTAATTCATGTCTTTAAACGCTCTGGTATGAAAAGAATAAAAAAGTAGCGTAAGGAAATGAATTACACTATATACATACCGATACAAGGAGGAGTAGGCTTTGAAAAAGAAATTAGGTTTACTAGCCATGGTCGTTGCATTAATGGCGATTGCCACCGGTTGTAGTGAAACGGGTCAGCCGATTACATCGAAAAGTACTGGGATTTGGAATGAATATTTCGTATATCCGCTTTCTCAGTTAATCACGTATTTTGCCGACTTATTTAACAGTAATTACGGTTTAGCAATTGTTATTACAACTCTTATCATTCGTTTTGCATTATTACCACTAATGATTAAACAAACGAAGAGTACGAAAGCGATGCAAGCGTTACAACCGGAAATGGTGAAGTTAAAAGAGAAATATAGCTCTAAAGATCAAGCGACACAGCAAAAACTGCAGCAAGAAATGATGCAGTTATATCAAAAAAATGGTGTAAATCCATTAGCTGGTTGTTTACCAATCTTTATTCAAATGCCAATTCTGTTCGCTTTTTATCATGCAATTATGAGAACAGCTGAAATTAAACAACATAGTTTCTTATGGTTCGATTTAGGACATGCAGACCCGTTCTATATCTTACCGGTCGTTGCAGCAATTACGACATTTATTCAGCAAAAGCTTGCAATGGCAGGAACAGCTGGTCAAAATCCGCAAATGGCAATGATGCTTTGGCTTATGCCGATTATGATTTTAATCTTTGCAATTAACTTCCCAGCCGCATTATCACTTTACTGGGTTGTTGGTAATATCTTTGGTATTGCTCAAATGTACTTTATCAAAGGGCCAGAAATTAAGGCTAGCAAAGCTGGAGGCTCAAGCAAGTGAGTGTAATTACTGCTAAAGGACAAACAGTCGAGCTGGCAGTAGAGGATGCTTTAAGGCAATTAAATACATCAAAAGATCGAGTAGATATAAATATTGTCGATGAGGGTAAAAGAGGATTCTTAGGTTTATTTGGGAATCGTCCTGCAGTAGTAGAAGTTGTATTGAAGAAAGATCCAATTCAAGAATGTGAAGAATATTTAAGAAATGTTATTCACGATATGGGTGTGGAAGTTGAGATTAGTAAAATTGTAAAAGGACGCGAAATTGAATTTACAATTTCTGGTGATAATGTAGGTGTTTTAATTGGGAAAAGAGGTAATACATTGAACTCTTTACAGTATTTAACAAAACTTGTCGCGAATCGTAACACGAAGCAGTATATCGGTATTACACTAGATGCTGAAAATTATCGTAGTAAAAGAAAAAGTACGTTAGAATCACTTTCTTATCGATTAGCGAAACAAGTATTTAATACGAAAAAAAGAGTTATTTTAGAACCGATGCCATCTTTTGAACGAAAAATTATTCATCAGGCATTATCAAATCATCAAGGTATCAATACAACTTCTGAAGGAAATGAACCACATCGGCATGTTGTAATATCTCCTAAATGACCGGTTGCTCAAATGAGTGCCGGTTTTTTTGAGCGGAAAATAGATGTGGATAACTAAAAAACACTAAACTTATCCACTGTGAATAAGTTTAGTGTTTTTTACATGGGGATATAATAAAATGAGTTATTCTTCTTTTGTAGATAGGTTCGTTATGGTATCCTAATAATTTAGTGAAAGAAATAATCATGTTGAAATAGAGATAAATAAGCAAGTGAGGTGAAAGGACATGGAATTTGATACAATTGCTGCGATTTCCACAGCGCTTGGAGAGGGTG
The DNA here is from genome assembly GCF_003458115.1 of Bacillus sp. ISO11. Taxonomy (NCBI): domain Bacteria; kingdom Bacillati; phylum Bacillota; class Bacilli; order Caryophanales; family Bacillaceae; genus Bacillus; species Bacillus sp. ISO11. Next base: position 11,811 of record NZ_QXCO01000015.1, read on the forward strand.
CAATTGCCATTGTTCGAGTAAGTGGGGATGATGCGGTTGAGAAAGTTAATCGTATTTTTAAGGGGAAGGATTTAACAGAGGTTCCTTCTCACACTATTCATTATGGTCATATTGTTGATTTAGATACAAATCAAGTTATTGAAGAAGTTATGGTGTCTATTATGCGCGCACCAAGGACTTTTACACGTGAAAATATAGTGGAAATTAACTGTCACGGTGGACTTGTTTCAGTAAATAAAGTATTGCAACTTATTCTAGCACAAGGAGTACGATTGGCAGAACCGGGCGAATTTACAAAACGTGCTTTTTTAAATGGACGTATCGATTTATCACAAGCAGAAGCTGTTATGGATTTGATTCGAGCAAAAACAGATCGTGCGATGAATGTAGCAATTAATCAAATGGAAGGGCGATTATCTAAATTAATTGGTCTTTTGCGTCAAGAAATATTAGAAACATTAGCTCATGTTGAGGTAAATATAGATTATCCAGAATACGATGATGTAGAAGAGATGACACATAATATTTTAATTGAGAAAGCGACGCATGTTCGTTCGGAAATCGAAAAAATATTAGAAACATCAAAACAAGGGAAAATTTTACGTGAGGGTATTGCTACAGCAATTATCGGTAGACCCAACGTTGGGAAATCATCGTTATTAAATAGTCTTGTTCAGGAGAAAAAGGCAATTGTAACTGATATTGCAGGAACAACTCGTGATGTTATTGAAGAGTACGTTAACGTGCGTGGTGTACCTCTTAAACTTATAGATACAGCCGGTATTCGGGAGACAGAAGATGTTGTTGAACGAATTGGTGTGGAACGTTCAAAAGAAATGATGAGCCAAGCGGATTTAGTATTAGTTGTTGTCAACTATAGCGAGGCTTTAACAAATGAGGATGAAGATCTATTCCGTGCGGTACAAGGAAAAGACTTTATTGTTATTGTGAATAAGACTGATTTACCGCAAGCGATTGATATGGAACGTGTTACAGAGTTAGCCGCGGGAAATCGTGTTATTACAACATCCTTAATTGAGGAACAAGGAATAGATGAACTCGAAAAGGCAATAGCTGATTTATTCTTTGAAGGAACAATCGATTCTGCAGATATGACATATGTTTCTAATGCGAGACATATTGGATTATTAACACAAGCAGGAAAAACAATCGGTGATGCAGTTGAGGCGATTGAAAATGGTGTACCAATTGATATGGTACAAATTGATTTAACAAGAACGTGGGAAATACTTGGTGAAATTACTGGGGACACAGTGCATGAAAGCTTAATTGACCAGTTGTTCTCTCAATTTTGTTTAGGAAAATAATATAGTGAAGTTGTAGAAAGATAGAGATTATTAGGAGGAATAAACAATGGGATACAATGCCGGTTCATACGATGTCATAGTAATCGGTGCAGGTCATGCAGGATGTGAAGCTGGTCTTGCGGCAGCACGAATGGGCTCAAAAACATTAATGTTAACAATTAACTTGGATATGGTAGCATTCATGCCATGTAACCCTTCTGTTGGTGGACCAGCAAAAGGGATTGTTGTTCGTGAAATTGATGCATTAGGCGGAGAAATGGGACGTAATATTGATAAAACTCATATTCAAATGCGTATGCTAAATACAGGTAAGGGACCAGCCGTACGTGCACTTCGAGCGCAAGCTGATAAATTCTCTTACCAACATGAATTAAAGAAAACAATTGAAGAAACACCAAACTTAACGTTGTTCCAAGGAATGGTAGAGCGTTTAATCGTTGAAGAAGGTGTATGTAAAGGGGTAGTTACACAAGCTGGTGCAGAATATACAGCAAAAACAGTTGTAATTACAACTGGAACATTTTTACGCGGCGAGATTATCATGGGCGACTTAAAATATTCAAGTGGTCCAAATAACCAGCAACCGTCTATTACATTATCTGAGCATTTAGAGGAGCTTGGATTTGATCTTGTGAGATTTAAAACAGGGACACCTCCTCGTGTAAACAGTAATACAATTGACTACAGTAAAACAGAAATTCAACCAGGTGATGATAAGCCACGTGCATTCTCTTTTGAAACAACGAAATTTATTATGGATCAAATTCCATGTTGGTTGACATATACAAGTACAGAAACACACCGTTTAATAGATGAAAATTTACATCGTTCAGCTATGTATTCTGGTATGATTAAAGGAACAGGTCCTAGATACTGTCCTTCTATTGAAGACAAAGTAGTAAGATTTAATGATAAACCACGTCATCAAATTTTCTTAGAGCCAGAAGGGCGTAATACACAAGAAGTATATGTACAAGGTTTATCCACAAGCTTACCAGAAGATGTACAACGTGACATGCTTAGAACAATTCCAGGCCTAGAAAATGTTGAAATGATGCGTACAGGTTATGCAATTGAATATGATGCAATTGTGCCAACACAACTATGGCCAACACTTGAAACGAAAAAGATTAAAAATTTATATACAGCAGGACAAATTAATGGAACTTCTGGTTACGAAGAGGCGGCCGGACAAGGGCTTATGGCTGGAATTAATGCAGCATGCCGTTCTTTAGGTAAAGAAGAAGTTGTTTTAGGTCGCGAGGATGCTTATATTGGCGTCTTAATTGATGATCTTGTAACGAAAGGTACAAATGAACCATATCGTTTATTAACGTCTCGTGCAGAATACCGTCTATTATTACGCCACGATAATGCTGATCTTCGTTTAACTGAAGTTGGTCGTAAAATTGGATTAATTAAAGAAGAGCGCTATGAGCGATTTACAAATAAAAAATTACAAATTGAACAGGAAAAGGAACGTTTAAGCAGCATTATTATTAAACCACGTCCTGAAGTTCAAGAATTAATTCGCAATATTGGCGGAAGTGAATTGAAAGATGGAATACGTGCAAGTGACTTATTACGTCGTCCAGAGATGACATATGAGCATATTCATCTTTTAGTACCAAGTGAAGTAGAATTAAGTGATGAAGTTAAAGAACAAGTTGAAATTCAGATTAAGTATGAAGGATATATTGAAAAATCTTTACAGCAAGTAGAGCGTATGAAGAAAATGGAGAATAAAAAAATCCCTGTAGATATTGATTATGATGCGATTTCTAGCATTGCTTCAGAAGCTAGACAGAAATTGAAAGATGTTCGTCCACTTTCAATGGGGCAGGCTTCACGTATTTCTGGCGTAAATCCAGCGGATATTTCCATTTTACTTGTGTATATAGAACAAGGAAAAATTGCACGCGTATCGAACCAATAAATAGTAAGGAGATATTGCTAGATGAACATAGAACAATTTCAATCTATGCTAGAAGAGAAGGGAATCACCCTCTCTTCTAGACAGTTAGAGCAGTTCAAAATCTACTTTGAAACATTAGTAGAGTGGAATGAAAAAATGAACTTAACGGCTATTACAGAAAAAGAAGAAGTATATTTAAAACACTTTTTTGATTCCATTACAGCTGCTTTTTATTATGATTTTTCAAAACCATTCTCAATTTGCGATGTTGGTGCAGGGGCTGGATTCCCAAGTATTCCTTTAAAAATTTGTTTCCCGCATTTAAAAGTAACAATTGTAGATTCGTTGCAAAAACGTATTAATTTCTTAAATCACTTAGCACAAAAGTTAGAATTAAGTGATGTTGCATTTTGTCACGATCGTGCTGAAACGTTTGGGAAAAAAGAAGGTGTACGTGAATCATACGATATTGTAATGGCACGTGCAGTTGCGCGTCTTTCTGTATTAAGTGAGCTATGTTTACCGCTTGTAAAAGTTGGAGGAACATTCATTGCAATGAAAGGTGCAGCAGCAAACGAAGAAATTGAAAATGGCAAGTATGCTTTAGAGGTGCTAGGCGGAGAGTTAAAAGAGATGTCTACGTTCCAATTACCGTTTGAAGAGAGTGAACGTAATATTTTATTAATCGAGAAAAAGCGCAAGACACCAAAGAAATATCCACGCAAACCGGGAACACCCAATAAATTACCTATTGAAAAATAAATCTTATTAGACGTAAGATTAAATTATATAAATGAAAACGTAAATGTTTCATAGGAAACATTTTATGGAGAATAGTCAATAGGCCTAAAAGGTGGTGGAATATGTATGAAAAATACGTTTTCTCGTTTATTTGGCTTTGGAGATAAAGAGAGCGAATTCGAATTACAAGACGAAAGCCATGAAGAGATAGATAAAAAGGTATATGAAGAAATACAAGAAATTCCGATAGTAAATATTACCCCTAACCGTTATCAACCAAGAACAGTTTTTGATGATGCGCGTATTGATGAGCTAGCATTAACAATTCGTACACATGGACTTATTCAGCCGATTGTTGTAAGGCAATATGAGGATGATAAGTACGAGATTATTGCTGGAGAAAGACGTTTTCGCGCGGCAACAAAGTTAGGTTGGGAAAAGGTTCCTGCAATTATAAAGAACTTAAATGATACAGAGACAGCTTCTGTAGCTTTAATTGAAAACTTGCAACGTGAGGAACTAACGGCAATCGAGGAAGCTGTGGCATATCAAAAGCTGATTGAGTTACATAATTTAACACAAGAAGCATTGGCACAACGACTTGGAAAAGGACAATCTACAATCGCAAATAAGTTGCGATTGTTAAAGTTGCCTGAAGAAATAAAAAGTGCATTATTAGAAAAAAGCATTACAGAACGTCATGCCCGCGCTCTCATTCCTTTAAAAAATGAGGAATTACAACTGAAAGTTTTACAGGAAATTGTGGAGAAACAACTAAATGTAAAGCAAACAGAAGAACGAATTGCGAAGTTACTAGAGGAAGCGAAACCGAAGCGTAAGGCAAAGCAAAAAGCAGTAAGTCGAGATACGAGGATTGCTATGAATACAATTAGACAATCTTTACAAATGGTTACTGAAAGTGGTTTGAATGTTAATTCTGAGGAAGAAGAATTTGATGAGTACTATCAAATTACAATTAAAATTCCAAAGAAAAAATAATAATGACGTGCTAGAGACCTTATCCTATTGGAGAGGTCTCTTTTACTATATTTTCTTGTTAAATGAAGAAGGAGTTTAGAAATAAATTTTGAAGTTTAATAAAGGACGTAAAAGAAAAAGTTTTATTTCATGTTACAATAAACGTAATTGTTACTAGAATAAGATAGAAAGGTTGAAAGTAGGTGACATCATGGGAAAAATCATTGCTATTGCTAATCAAAAAGGCGGTGTTGGAAAAACAACAACATCTGTTAATTTAGGGGCTGGATTGGCGCAAGTAGGTAAAAAAGTCCTTCTTGTAGATATTGATGCTCAAGGAAATGCAACGACTGGTGTGGGAATTGAAAAATCTGAATTAGATCAATGTATTTACAACGTTCTTGTGGAAGATGCAGATGTTCAAGGGGTTATACAGAAAACCGCAACTGAAAACTTAGATGTTCTACCCGCTACAATTCAATTAGCTGGTGCTGAAATTGAATTGGTACCGACTATTTCCCGGGAAGTACGTTTGCAAAGAGCATTACAGCCAGTTCGTGATGAATATGACTATATTATTATCGACTGTCCCCCATCTTTAGGGTTATTAACGATTAATGCATTAACAGCAGCAGATTCTGTTATTATTCCTGTACAGTGTGAATATTACGCACTAGAAGGGTTAAGTCAGCTATTAAATACAGTTCGACTTGTACAAAAACATTTAAATAAAAATTTAGCAATTCAAGGTGTATTGTTAACAATGTTGGATGCCCGTACAAATTTAGGAATCCAAGTTATAGATGAAGTGAAAAAGTATTTTAGGGATAAAGTATATCGCTCGATTATTCCGCGTAATGTACGCTTGAGCGAGGCTCCAAGTCATGGGAAACCTATTATGCAGTATGACGCTAAATCAAGAGGAGCAGAAGTATATATAGATTTAGCAGAGGAAGTGATTGCAGGTGGCTAAAGGATTAGGAAGAGGAATTAATGTGTTTTTTCCTGATTTAGATGTGAAAGAAGAGGAAACAATTCAGGAGATTCTTGTAACTGAATTAAGGCCGAATCCATATCAACCGCGTAAACACTTTAATAAAGAGGCGATTCAGGAATTAGCAATTTCGATTAAGGAACACGGTATTCTACAACCATTAATTGCTAGGAAGAGCATTAAAGGATATGAAATTGTTGCAGGTGAAAGACGATTTCGTGCTGCGAAAGAGGCTGGTTTAGAAAAAGTACCTGCGGTTGTAAGACAATTAAATGAACAGCAAATGATGGAATTTGCTTTGTTAGAAAACTTACAACGAGAAGATTTAAATCCTATGGAAGAGGCAATGGCATACCAGATGTTAATGAATGAGCTAAATGTAACGCAAGAACAATTAGCGAAACGTCTTGGTAAAAGCAGACCTTACATTGCAAATTATACTAGGTTATTAAGCCTACCTTCTTTCGTACAAGATATGATTGCAAATGGTCAACTTTCAATGGCTCATGGGAGAACTTTACTTACGATAAAAGATGAAGAACAATTGAAGTCCTTATTGAAACGCATTGAAAAAGAAGGATTAAATGTTCGTCAATTAGAGAAAATCGTCCAAGAGATTAATCAACACGTTTCACGTGAAACAAAAAAAGTGAAAAAAGAGCGAAATATATTTTTCGTAGAACGTGAAACGTTCTTAAGAGAAAAGTTTGGCACAGATGTGAAAATTAAAGAGACGAAAAAAGAAAAAGGTAAAATCGAAATTGAATTTTTTAATAAAGAAGATTTAAATCGTATTTTAGAACTATTAGCACAGAAAAATTAAAAAGCAAACCATCTTATTATTTATAGATGGTTTGCTTTTTTTAATGCGGATAATTTTTGATCCGTCTCTTTTATACTTTGTGCGATTACATCAGCCATTTTCATGACTAAACTTAATCTTGTATTTTGAAGAACAAAAAACTCCATAAACCCATTTAGATTGACGATACCGTGTATGTGCAAATCACCAACTGCAGGTAATTTCTTATTCATAGCAGCTCCAGGTTTACTAGGTCCCTTTCCAGTAGTGATTGATCCGATATTTTGGGACTTTCCTAAACATGCATCAACAGCAATTATAAATGCAGTAGGATATTCTTTCTGTATATTCTGAATTTTCTCTTCTAAATTTAGCGCATGTACTGGCTCATCTAGTGTACCGAATACTTGGAGGTTTTGGATGTCTATTTGTTCAAGTTTTGTACCAACTAATGGGCCGAGTGCGTCACCTGTAGAGCGATCTGTGCCGATACAAACGAGAATGAGTGGTATATTAGTTTTAATAGGAATATGGGTAAGTAAGAAATTACTGATTATCTCGGAGGCTTCTAGATCTTGGTGCATAACGTTTTGAGTTTCTTTCTCAAAAAATGGTAAGCGAAAACTTCCAATATTCATGAAGCACCCATCCTTTTAATAAATTTTCAATATATGTTATATGGTGAGGAAAATGGAAAGTTATAAGTGCGTAATTTTTGCAAAATGTGAATGAAAACGGAAATAATAGTACTAGTATATATATATTCGTTCCATTTTATACCTGGATGTCGGGGATAAAATAGGATTAAAATCATAAAATTTTTTCAGCAATTAGGGGACTTCTGATACAATAATAAGGGTAACTAAAAAGAAATTTTAGCTAGAGAGGTAGAGGTACATGGATTTATTAGCGAAGTGGTTTAATTCTATGAAACAGTATTTATTAGATGCTGATCGTTGGGCTCATATTGGAGTTGCGACATTAAAAATATGTATTATTTTAACAATTGGTGCAGTTGTTGTGCGAATTGCAAGAGCGGTTGTACGAAATGCGTTTCGCATGGGAAGTCGTTCTCCAATTCAAATTTCAGAACGTCGTACAGTTACAGTAGCGAAATTACTTGAAAATATTGTAGCGTACGTTGTTATGTTCATTATGCTAATTGCGATTTTAGGTGTGTTTGATATTAATGCATCAGGTTTATTAGCGGGTGCTGGGGTAATTGGTTTAGCAGTCGGATTTGGTGCTCAAAGTTTAGTGAAAGATGTTATTACAGGTTTATTTATTTTGTTAGAAGATCAGTTTTCGGTTGGCGATTATGTTAAAATCGGTCAATTTGAAGGAGTCGTTTTAGAAATTGGACTTCGTACAACGAAAGTAAAGAGTTGGACAGGTGAAATTCATACTTTACCAAATGGAAGTATTGTTCAAGTTACTAACTACTCAGTTAGTAATAGTGTAGCGTTTGTTGATGTATCTATTTCATATGAGGCTGATATTGCGAAAGCAGAGCAAGTTATTGAAGATTTATTAGTAGAATTACCTTCAAAGTACGAAAAAATGGTAACAACACCTCAATTATTAGGTGTGCAAACATTAGCTGCATCAGAAGTTATATTACGTGTTATTGCTGAAGTAGAACCGATGCAACATGCAGTTATTGCAAGGGCACTTCGTAAAGAGATTAAAAATCGTCTTGATTTACATGGAATTGAAATTCCATATCCACGTATGGTTTTATATAATCGTGAAGAATTAGTTAGTGGAAAAGCAATTTAGTATGGAGAGGAGTTTGGAGAGTGGAGCAAAAGGAATATAACTTGTATGATGTTGTGGAAATGAAGAAAGCCCATCCATGTGGCGAGAATCGTTGGAAAATTATTCGTATGGGAATGGATATCCGCATTAAGTGCGAGGGGTGTGACCATTCAGTAATGATTCCTCGAAGAGAGTTTGATCGTAAGGTGAAAAAAATACTTGTGAAGCACGAAGAATAGAGGGAGAGTAACAGTTACAGTAGGTAACTGTTACTTTTTTTCGTTTGGCGGAAACTTGTCATTTTTTTCGTTACTATCTATAATGATGAAAGATTGAGACATAGGAGTGAAAAATATGGGATTAACGGCTGGGATTGTTGGATTACCTAACGTAGGGAAGTCCACTTTATTTAATGCAATTACACAAGCAGGAGCAGAATCTGCGAACTATCCATTCTGTACAATTGATCCAAACGTAGGGATTGTAGAAGTACCAGATGAGCGTTTAAATAAATTAACGGAATTAGTAGAACCGAAAAAGACTGTTCCGACTGTATTCGAGTTTACTGATATTGCAGGTATTGTAAAAGGTGCTAGTAAAGGTGAAGGTTTAGGAAATAAATTCTTATCTCACATTCGTCAAGTAGATGCAATTTGCCAAGTTGTTCGTTGTTTTGAAGACGAAAATATTACGCACGTTTCAGGGAAAGTAGATCCAATTGATGATATTGAAACAATCAATTTAGAGCTAATTTTAGCGGACTTAGAGTCTGTTGATAAGCGTATCGAGCGTGTTGCGAAATTAGCAAGACAAAAAGATAAAGAAGCGGTATATGAGCATGAAATTTTAGTTCGTTTAAAAGAAGCTTTTGAAGAGGGAAAACCAGCTCGTACTGTTGAATTTACAGAAGAGCAGATGAAGGTTGTTAAAGGCCTTCATTTACTTACAACAAAAGAAATGTTATACGTAGCGAATGTAAGTGAAGACGATGTTATCGATCCTTCGGAAAATAAATACGTACAAATGGTAAAAGAATTTGCAGCAAATGAAAATTCTCAAGTAATCGTTGTATGTGCAAAAATCGAATCAGAAATCGCTGAATTAGACGAAGAAGAGAAAAAAGTATTCCTTGAAGAATTAGGAATTGAAGAGTCTGGTTTAGATCAATTAATTCGTGCAGCATATGACCTATTAGGACTTGCTACTTACTTTACAGCTGGCGTTCAAGAAGTACGTGCTTGGACATTTAAACAAGGAATGAAGGCACCGCAATGTGCTGGTGTTATTCATACAGACTTTGAGCGTGGATTTATTCGTGCAGAAACAGTTTCTTACGATGACTTAATGACAAACGGTTCTATGACAGCTGCAAAAGAAGCTGGAAAAGTACGTTTAGAAGGAAAAGAATATATCGTAAAAGACGGAGATGTTATGCACTTCCGTTTTAACGTTTAATTTAATATTTCCTAGGAAAAATAAAGATATGAGCTTGGCAAATATATTATATGTTTGCCAAGTTTTTTATGTATTGGTGAGTTGATTCATATAACTTACTATGATATAATCTAAACTCGTGAGTAATTACTATAAATTAATTGCTCCTTGCCCATTACGGGCCGTTTAGACCAAAAGGAGGTGAAAGTGTAATGAGAAAGTACGAAATTATGTACATCATTCGTCCTGGCGTTGAAGAAGAAGCTCAAAAAGCTTTAGTTGAACGTTTTGCAGGTGTTTTAACAAACAATGGTGCAGAAATCATTAACACGAAAGAGTGGGGTAAGCGTCGTTTAGCTTACGAAATCAACGACTTACGTGAAGGTTTCTACATGATCTTAAACGTGAAATCTAACGCAGAAGCGATTAACGAATTCGACCGTTTAGCTAAGATCAACGAAGACATCCTTCGTCATATCGTTGTTAAAGAAGAAGAAAAATAATTGATATATAAGGGAGAGTGGTTCGATTGATGAATCGTGTTATCCTCGTTGGTCGTTTAACTAAGGACCCTGACTTACGTTACACGCCCAATGGTGTTGCAGTAGCTACTTTTACGTTAGCTGTGAATCGCGCATTTGCCAATCAACAAGGTGAGCGTGAAGCTGACTTTATTAATTGTGTAATATGGCGTAAACAAGCAGAAAACGTAGCAAATTATTTGAAAAAAGGTAGCTTAGCAGGCGTAGATGGACGTCTTCAAACTCGTAATTACGAGGGACAAGATGGTAAACGTGTATACGTAACAGAAGTTCTTGCGGAAAGCGTGCAATTTTTAGAGCCGCGTAATGGCGGTGGGGAGCAACGTGGTTCATTTAATCAGCAACCATCAGGAGCTGGTTTCGGTAACCAAGGCTCTAACCCATTTGGTCAATCTAGTAATTCAGGTAACCAAGGTAACTCTGGATTTACGAAGAATGACGATCCATTTTCAAATGTAGGTCAACCGATCGACATTTCCGACGACGATTTACCGTTCTAATACAGTAAATTTGTTAGTTTTAACAAAGAATGGAGGGAAATAGACATGGCAGGACGCAAAGGTGGACGTGCGAAACGTCGTAAGGTGTGTTTCTTCACAGCTAACGGCATCACTCGCATTGACTATAAAGATGTTGATTTATTAAAACGTTTCGTTTCTGAGCGTGGTAAAATTTTACCTCGTCGTGTAACAGGAACAAGCGCGAAATACCAACGCAAACTTACAGTTGCAATTAAACGTGCTCGTCAAATGGCACTTTTACCATATGTTGGTGAATAATAGCGTATGAAATGCACAGTAGAGTCGGACTCTACTGTGCATTTTGCTATGCTTTTCTTTTTTGAAAGAGAGGTTAAAATGTGAAACAAGCAAGATTTATTACTGAAGGCGCCGCGTTGTTGGCTATATATGCAATGTTATTGCTTATATCTATGTATGTTCCGATTTTGGGTACAGTTGTAACTTTTGCGTTGCCGTTACCATTTATACTATTAATGATAAGACATAAACTATCTAATGTGCTCGTGGTTTTTGTAGCGGCACTTTTTGTTACTGTTATTGTGAGTCAACCGATGAATTTAGTGAAGACAATTATGTTTGGATTGATAGGGATTGTTTTAGGATATATGTATAAAACAAGAAAAAAGCCAGTGGAAATCTTAATAGCTGGGACGCTTGCATACTTAATTGGTTTTGTACTTATTTATGTTGCGAGTATAAAGTTTTTCAACATAGATATAATGAAGCAAATGCAAAGTATATTTAGTGAAAGTATGGCGAAAAGCGAAAAGATAGTAAGTGCTACAGGTATGCCGATTAGTAAGGAACAAAAAGAGTTACTTGCACAAATGAATGATATATTACAATCGTTACTTCCGAGTATACTTGTGCTAGTTTCAGTATGTTTTTCTTGGATTACAGTGATAATATCAGGTAGTGTTTTGAAAAAGTTAAAACATGACGTTATATCTTGGCCTAAATTTAAAGATATACAATTACCAAAGAGTATCATTTGGTATTACGTTATATTTATTTTGTTAGCAACTTTTATAAAAGTAGAACCAACATCATATTTACATATGGTATTTTCTAACCTAAATGTCATATTTGCACTATTGCTTGTACTGCAAGGTCTGACATTTATCGCCTTTTTAGCGTATAGAAAAGGTTTTACTAAAGGGGTTCCTATTATTAGTTTTATTGCATGCATGTTTATTCCGATGCTGTTTCCTCTTGTGACAATCTTAGGTATAATTGACTTAGGGATTTCATTGCGTTCTAAAATAGGGGGATAAAATAATATTCCTTATACTATTTTAATCTGTTTAACTAACTGGAAGGTGAGTTAGTTTTACTTTATAGGAGTTGTATACATGCCTGAATTTGATAAGAAACAGTGGTTTTTATATCCTGTTTATGTATTGGCATTTTTTGTGTTTGTGCTCATTTCAATTCTCTGTTATTTTCATTTAATTATGGGGATAGCTGCTTTTGTCATTTTTTGTATCGTATTCTTTATCGTTATACGATTTGAACTTAATTTTCAAAGGAATTTCGAAAAGCATACGACAGATATGATTACAAGAGTAAAGAAAGTAAGTAATGAAGCATTTAACCAAATGCCGATTGGTATTTTGTTATACAATAAGGATTATGGGATTGATTGGGCAAATCCTTATTTATCTTCATGTCTGGGACAGCATGCATTAGCTGGATGGCACCTTTACGATGTATCAGAAACATTACTTCTTTTCATTAAAGGAGAAACTTCTGATGATATAGTCTCTTTAAATAATCGAAAGTTTCGCGTTTTTGTAAGGAAAGAAGAAAAGTTAATTTATTTCTTTGATGTAACGGAACAAACAGAAATCGAAAAGATGTACGAGGATCAAAGGACTGTTTTAGCTGTCATCTATTTGGATAATTATGATGAAGTTACACAAGGATTAGATGATCAATTACGTACGAATATAACAAGTCTTGTGACATCGCGACTAAATGAATGGGCACTTAAGTATGGGGCGTATTTAAAACGTGCATCTTCAGAAAGATTCTTCGTTGTGCTAAATGAAAGTATTTTGACGCAGATGGAAAAAGGGAAATTTAGCATTTTAGATCAGGTGCGTGAAGAAACATCTAAAAGGAATATACCACTTACATTAAGTGTGGGTGTCGGATCAGGTGATTTACCTTTATCAGAGCTTGGAGCAATGGCTCAATCTGGTTTAGATCTTGCGCTTGGGCGTGGGGGAGACCAAGTAGCTATTAAACAAGCGACAGGTAAAGTTAAGTTCTATGGAGGTAAGACAAATCCGGTTGAAAAACGTACCCGTGTACGCGCTAGGGTCATTTCGCATGCGTTAAAGGATTTAGTATTAGAAAGTAGTAATGTCATTATTATGGGGCATAGGGCTCCCGATATGGACGCAATTGGTGCTGCGATTGGTATTTTAAAAGTGGCTCAATTAAATGAGCGTAAAGGATATATTGTGTTAGATGAAAATGATTCCGATAAAGGAATTAAGCGTTTGATGGACAAAGTGAAACAAAATGAGGAGTTATGGTCTCGTTTTATTACTCCAGAGCAAGCGATGGAATTTGCAAATGATGAGTCGTTACTTGTTGTTGTCGATACGCATAAACCTTCTATGGTGATGGAGCAAAAACTGTTACATAAAATTGAAAATGTAGTAGTTATTGATCATCATCGCCGTGGAGAAGATTTTATTGAAGATCCATTGCTAGTTTATATGGAACCATATGCTTCTTCAACAGCAGAATTGGTTACAGAATTACTTGAGTATCAACCTAAAAATTTAAAGATGACAATGTTAGAAGCGACGGCATTGTTAGCGGGTATTATTGTCGACACGAAAAGTTTCACATTCCGGACAGGGGCTCGTACATTTGATGCTGCTTCTTATTTACGCTCACATGGTGCAGATACTGTACTTGTACAAGAACTTTTAAAGGAAGATATGGATCAGTATTTACGGGTTGCAAAAGCTATAAAAAATGCGTACATTTATAAAAATGGAATTGCGATTGCTAAAGTTGATAGTGATGATTACTACGATCAAGTGCTTATTGCGCAATCGGCAGACACGTTATTAACGATGACAGGGATTATTGCATCATTTGTTGTTGCGAAACGTGGCGAGAATCTCATTGGAATTAGCAGCAGGTCTTTAGGTGAAGTGAATGTGCAGCTAATTATGGAAAACTTAGGCGGGGGCGGGCATTTGACGAATGCAGCCACACAGATGAAAAATGTTACAGTAGATGAAGCTGAGGAGAAGCTTCGATTTGTTATTGATGACTATTTACAGGGAGGCACACAATCATGAAAGTAATTTTTCTAAAAGACGTAAAAGGTAAAGGTAAAAAAGGAGAAGTAAAAAACGTACCAGATGGCTATGCAAATAACTTCTTATTAAAACAAGGATTAGCTGCTGAAGCAACAAATAGCAGTATGAAAACTTTAGAAGCTCAAAAGCGTAAAGAAGAAAAAGATGCAGCAGCAGAGCTTGAAAATGCAAAAGAGTTAAAAGAGACTTTAGAGAAATTAACTGTAGAATTAAAGGCGAAATCTGGAGAAGGTGGCCGTTTATTTGGTTCTATCACAAGCAAACAAATCGTAGATGCAATGCAAAAATCACACAAGATTAAGCTTGATAAACGTAAATTTGAAATGGACGATGCAATCCGCGCGTTAGGTTATACAAACGTTACTGTGAAATTGCATCCACAAGTAACAGCAACAGTAAAAGTTCATGTTAGTGAACAATAAAAATAAATTAAGCAAGGAGGATTGCGTATGAGTGATGTACTTGCTGATCGTACCCCTCCGCATAATATAGAGGCTGAGCAGGCGGTTTTAGGGGCCATATTGATTGATCAAGATGCGTTAACTTCAGCATCAGAGTTATTGGTACCTGATTCGTTCTATCGAACGAAACATCAAAAGATTTTTGAAGTCATGCTTGGGCTATCTGATAAGGGAGAGCCGATCGACTTAGTAATGATGACATCAGCAATGGCTGATCAAGGATTACTAGAAGAAGTTGGTGGGGTTTCTTACTTAGCAGAGTTAGCAGAAGTTGTGCCAACTGCAGCTAACGTAGAATATTACGCACGCATCATCGCTGAAAAGGCGCTTTTACGTCGTTTAATTCGCACGGCGACTCATATTGTATCGGATGGATACGAGAGAGAAGATGATGTGGATGGTCTTTTAAATGAGGCTGAGAAAAAAATATTAGAAGTATCCCATCAAACGAATGCAAAAGCATTCCAAAACATTAAAGATGTTCTTGTAGATGCTTATGACAAAATTGAACTTTTGCATAATCAAAAGGGTGAAGTTACTGGGATACCAACTGGGTTTACTGAATTAGATAAGATGACAGCAGGTTTCCAACGAAATGATTTAATTATCGTGGCAGCACGTCCATCAGTAGGGAAAACGGCATTTTCATTAAATATTGCACAAAACGTAGCGACGAAAACGGATGAAAATGTAGCGATTTTTAGTTTGGAGATGGGTGCTGATCAGCTTGTTATGCGTATGCTTTGTGCAGAAGGGAATATTGATGCACAAAGACTTCGTACTGGTTCATTAACTTCCGATGATTGGGCAAAATTAACAATGGCAATGGGGAGTCTCTCAAATGCTGGTATATATATTGATGATACGCCAGGTATTAAAGTAAATGAGATTCGAGCAAAATGTCGTAGATTAAAGCAAGAACAAGGTCTTGGTATGATTTTGATTGACTATTTGCAGCTTATTCAAGGAAGTGGGAAATCAGGAGAAAACCGTCAGCAGGAAGTATCTGAGATTTCTCGTACCTTAAAAGGGATTGCACGTGAATTGCAAGTGCCTGTTATTGCTTTATCACAGTTATCTCGTGGTGTAGAATCTCGTCAAGATAAACGCCCGATGATGTCTGATATTCGTGAATCTGGAAGTATTGAGCAGGATGCTGATATTGTAGCTTTCCTATATCGTGAAGACTACTATGATCGAGAAACGGAAAACAAAAATACAATTGAAATTATTATTGCAAAACAACGTAACGGTCCAGTAGGTTCAGTGGAACTTGCATTCGTCAAAGAGTTCAATAAGTTCGTTAACTTAGAACGTCGTTTTGAGGATGGACATGCTCCACCGGCATAAAGGCAGTATAAAAAAGAAACACATTTCTTATAATAAGATGTGTTTCTTTTTTTTTATAAGAAAGATAAGGCTTTCATAAGTTAAATATATAATTCTTACGAACGAAAATGTTTTTTTGTGAAAAAATGTTCGCTTTTCGGTTGACTTCTCTTTCGGTTTTGGTACAATTATATTGTTTGAATAGATCGTTTGAAAATTGCGGAGGTGCTTTAATAATGTCTTCAGTAGTAGTTGTAGGAACACAATGGGGCGATGAAGGAAAAGGTAAAATCACTGATTTTCTTTCTGAGCATGCGGAAGTAGTTGCAAGATATCAAGGTGGAAATAACGCGGGACATACAATTGTTTTCGGCGGAGTTAAATATAAATTACACTTAATTCCATCTGGTATTTTCTATAAAGAGAAAATTTGTGTAATCGGAAACGGATTAGTAGTAGATCCAAAAGCATTACTTGAAGAGTTAAAATACTTACACGATCGTGGTGTAAGTACTGATAATTTACGTGTAAGTAACCGTGCACATGTTATTTTACCTTACCACTTAAAGCAAGATGAGTTAGAAGAAGCAAGTAAAGGTGATAACAAAATCGGTACAACGAAAAAAGGTATCGGTCCTGCATATATGGATAAAGCTGCTCGTATTGGTATTCGTATGGCTGATCTTTTAGACCGTGAAGCATTTAAAGAGAAGCTTGAGCGCAATTTAGTAGAAAAAAATCGTTTATTTGAAAAAATGTACGATACAGAAGGTTTCACTGTAGAAGAAATTTTCGAAGAGTACTTCGAGTACGGGCAACAAATCGCGCAATATGTATGTGATACATCTGTTGTATTAAATGATGCATTAGATAATAATCACCGTGTATTATTTGAAGGTGCGCAAGGTGTTATGCTTGATATTGACCACGGTACGTACCCGTTCGTTACATCTTCTAACCCAATTGCTGGTGGTGTAACAGTTGGAACTGGAGTTGGTCCTGCGAAAGTTACTCGCGTTGTAGGTGTATGTAAAGCATATACAAGCCGCGTTGGTGATGGTCCATTCCCTACTGAGCTTCATGATGAAATTGGTCATCAAATTCGTGAAGTTGGTCGCGAGTATGGAACGACAACTGGTCGTCCACGCCGCGTAGGTTGGTTCGATAGCGTTGTTGTAAGACATGCACGTCGTGTTAGTGGTTTAACGGATCTATCATTAAATTCTATCGACGTTTTAACAGGTATTCCAACTCTTAAAATTTGTGTTGCTTACAAATACAATGGTGAAGTTATTGATGAAGTTCCAGCTAACTTAAACATTTTAGCAAAATGTGAGCCTGTATATGAAGAGCTTCCAGGTTGGGAAGAAGATATTACTGGTGTAAAATCATTAGATGAACTTCCTGAAAATGCACGAAAATACGTAGAACGTGTTTCTGAGTTAACAGGAATTCAAATATCTATGTTCTCAGTTGGACCAGATCGTAACCAAACAAATATTGTTCGTAACGTATACGAAGCTTAATTAATAGTGTTTAGAAAAAACTCATGTCCGCATGAGTTTTTTCTTATTCTTTTATAAAAAAACGAAAAAAGTATTGCAATAAATACAGAATACATGTTATGATACATCTTGTCGTCACGAAAATATGACGTTGGTGAGTATGAGCCATTAGCTCAGTTGGTAGAGCATCTGACTTTTAATCAGAGGGTCGAAGGTTCGAGTCCTTCATGGCTCACCATTTTATTTTTCGTGGCCCGTTGGTCAAGTGGTTAAGACACCGCCCTTTCACGGCGGTAACACGGGTTCGAATCCCGTACGGGTCATGTTTTTTTTTGCGTATTTTTGGTCCCGTGGTGTAGTGGTTAACATGCCTGCCTGTCACGCAGGAGATCGCCGGTTCGACCCCGGTCGGGACCGCCACTTTTGTTTATACCACCATTAGTGGTTTTATATATAGTTTTGGCTCGGTAGCTCAGTCGGTAGAGCAGAGGACTGAAAATCCTCGTGTCGGCGGTTCGATTCCGTCCCGAGCCACTCTCAGGATATTAAGTGGGCCCACTTAATATCCTTTTTATTTATGTAATTTTACAAAACTGAGTAGTTATTTTAAAATAGAACGAGGAGCCTCTAGCAGTTGAAGCTAGAGGTTTTTCTATAGATCGTATAAGATGCCGTGTAAAAGTGGATCATACATGAGTCTATGAGAATAGAGGAGAAAATACTTAAACAAAGGATGCGGTCATATAGGACATACTATGTAAACATCAATATGTTTAGGGATTATTGACCATATTTTTATAAGGAGGAAATAGACGATGATGGGAAAGAAAATTTTAGTAGTTGATGATGAAAAGCCGATTGCAGATATTTTGAAGTTTAACTTAGAAAAAGAAGGTTTTGAAATAGTAATGGCGCATGATGGTGATGAAGCAATTGAAAAGGCTAATGAAGAGCAACCAGATATGGTTTTATTAGATATTATGCTACCAGGTAAAGACGGCTTAGAGGTTTGCCGTGAAATACGTAAAAGCTCAGAAATGCCGATTATTATGCTTACAGCAAAGGACTCTGAGATTGATAAAGTATTAGGGCTTGAGCTTGGGGCAGATGATTATGTAACGAAGCCATTTAGTACAAGGGAATTACTTGCTCGTGTGAAGGCGAATTTACGCCGCCATCAACAAGGTGGTGCTGCGGAAAAAGAAGAAAATACAGAAATGGTTATTGGACCAATTGTGATTAATCCAAATGCATATAGTGTAACGAAGCGCGAGGAAAATATCGAGCTTACACATCGTGAATTTGAGTTGCTACATTATTTAGCGAAACATTTAGGACAAGTTATGACACGCGAACATTTATTACAAACAGTTTGGGGTTATGACTATTTTGGAGATGTGCGCACAGTAGACGTTACAGTACGTCGTTTGCGTGAAAAAATTGAAGATAATCCAAGCCATCCTACTTTAATTGTAACTAGACGTGGAGTAGGGTATTACTTGCGTGACCCAGAGCAGGAATAGTATATGAAGAAAGTTGGTTTTTTTCAATCTATTCATTTAAAATTTGTGCTTATATATATGCTATTAATATTAATAGCGATGCAAGTTATTGGAGTATATTTCGTAAGGGAATTAGAGAAGAGCTTAGTACAAGGTTTTAGGGATTCTTTAACGCAGCAAACAAACTTATTATCATATAATTTGAAGCAAGAGTTTAAAAAAAGTTATACAAAAGCAGAAACAGAGTCAACAGATGAAACGATTAAAACTTCAATTCGAAAATTTGCCTCTGATCAGAAGAAAGTTATACAAGAGGTAAGTGTATTTGATTCGCACAGAAAGTTACTGGCTATTTCAGATGAATCAAAGCAGAATAAGGTGAATCGAACATCAACTGATATAGCTGTTCAGCGAGTATTAGTACAAAAAAAGCCGGAAGTGAAAATTGAGAAGGATGGTAGTACAGGTCATCGTGTTCAAGTTATGCTTACTCCGATTCTAGATGATAACGGTAAGGATGCGCTTGGTGTTATTTACATTGTGGCATCTATGGAAGATGTATATAAACAAATGAAGGATATAAATCAAATTTTTGCTACGGGAACAGTAATTGCTTTATTAGTAACGGCCGTACTTGGGATTTTATTGGCTCAAACAATTACAAGACCAATTTCAGATATGCGGAGACAAGCAATCGAAATGGCAAAAGGAAATTATTCCAGAAAAGTAAAAGTGCATAGCCATGATGAAATTGGACAACTGGCATTATCCTTCAATAATTTATCGAAAAAATTACAACAAGCTCGTTCTTCTACAGAAAGTGAAAGGCGTAAATTATCATCTGTTTTATCACATATGACAGATGGAGTAATTGCTACTGATCGAAAAGGGGATATTATTTTACTAAATGACCCTGCGGAAAAGATGTTAAATGTTTCTCGTGAAACAGCGCTCGATCAATCTGTTTTAGAGGTATTAGGGATACAGGAAGAATTTACGCTCGATCATTTATATGAAGAGCCAGATTCTGTTTTATTAGATTTTAGTACGAGAAACGAACCATATATTTTACGTGCTAGTTTCTCTGTTATTCAAAAAGAAACAGGGAAGGCAAACGGCTTAATTGCTGTACTATATGATGTAACAGAGCAGGAACGTATAGAACGGGAACGCCGTGAGTTTGTGGCAAATGTCTCTCATGAATTAAGGACGCCATTAACGACGATGCGCAGTTATTTAGAGGCACTTACAGATGGAGCATGGCAGGATCCAAATATTGCACCACAATTTTTAACGGTTACACAAGAAGAAACAGAAAGAATGATTAGACTTGTAAATGCGTTGTTACAGCTATCTAAACTGGATAGTACAGAGCATCGTTTAATGAAAGAATGGGTCGACTTTACTGATTTCTTTAATAATATTATTGATCGCTTTGAAATGTCTAAAGAGCAAAATGTAAGTTTCAAACGATCTTTCTCTAAGAAATCTAGATTTATTGATATGGATACTGACAAAATTACTCAAGTGCTGTATAACATTATTTCTAACGCATTAAAGTATTCACCAGAAGGTGGAACAGTAACATATCGTTTACGTGATCGCGGTGATTTATTAGAAATTAGTGTAAGTGACCAAGGAATGGGTATTCCAAAAGAAAACGTTGATAAAATCTTTGAACGTTTTTATCGCGTAGATAAAGCTCGTTCAAGACAAATGGGTGGTACGGGACTTGGATTAGCAATTGCAAAAGAAATGATTGAGGCACATGGTGGCTCTATTTGGGCGAAGAGTGAAGAAGGAAAAGGGACAACTATTTATTTCACGTTACCAATGGCAGCAGATGAAGAGGACGATTGGGAATGAGTATGGAAAACTTTAAAACAATAGTTTTAATTAACCTAGTTGTAATTAGCCTATTTCTTACTTTTAATCTATGGACGTATGTGCCAGATTCTACATCCATGCAAAACGCGAAATTTGTACAGGGGAATGAAGGAATGAACCAAACTAAAATTTCCGATGTTGTCCGTCCTACTTCTATCATCGTGCATAAAGATAAAAATCATTATGGGAGCAGAAGAGAGGCAGATATAGAATCAATCTATAAGCCTCTAGAAGTAGGGGAACTACATGGTTTTAGAGAGATATCAATCACTAAGGGGGATTTCCTTTCATATGTGCATGGTGAAGGGAAAGTTGAACTTGTTTTCCCTACCGATATCCCATTTGATGCAGTTAAATCCATGTTCAACATGAAAGAGAAAAGTACAGATAAGCCTAAACATTTTAATCGTATTCTCCTTGATCCTTCTAGAAGTAAGGATCAAGAAATTAAAATTAACTTTGTTTCTGATGGTGATAACTTTAAAATATACGAGGCAAAATTAAGTGGCTTGTATTTAAAAGATATTGTAAATGCCCAAAATCAATTTATAGTATCAGCAAAACCTTATTTTGATTATCAACTTAATGATATGAAAAAATTATTTTTACCAGATGGAACGACAGAGTTAAGCAATATAACATATATTTCATCTAATTTAGCAGTTGATACGTTTAAGAATACTCTGTTTAGTGATCCTCGTTATTTAAGTCCGATTACCGAGATGTCGAAAGAAACATTTACAGATGGTATTAGATCCATGGAAATTGAAAACGATCGTCACATGCTAAAGTATAAAAACTCTTCTGTTTTAACTGAGAAAACGATAGATAATTTAATGCTTTTACAAAAAAGCTTTGAATTTGTAAGTGGTCACAGTGGGAGTTTGGATTCATATCGTTTGGACTATATGAATAAAGGAGAGACAGTATTTCGCTTAAATGAAGATGGATATTCAGTATTCAATGCAGATGGATTAGCGGAATTAAGACAAGTATGGGGATCAGAAGAAGTAATGGAATATGAAAGACCGTTGCTGTCTTTAAATACTAAAGGTATAGAACAGAAGGTTACTCTTCCGTCAGGGCATGTTGTAATAGCATCCCTAGAAAATAATCCAGAGATAAAGAAACAATTAATTAAGGATATTGGCATTGGATACAAGTTATCACTAGATGGGCAAGTGGTTCGACTACAACCAATTTGGTATGTAAAGCTTGTTGAAGATGAAACAGGTAAACAGAAAATCTATGAGTGGAGTGAGGGAGGACTAAATGGATTGGGATCGGATTAAAACCATATTTATTGTGACCTTTTTTGTTTTGGACCTCTTTCTCATTTTCCAATTCATTCAAAAGCAAGATAGTAATCAATTGGAGCTTATTGCAGAAACAAAGATAGATCAAGAATTAAAAGCAAATAAAATTACGATGGGAAATATCCCTAAAGAACCGAAAAAAGAGTCATTTATTAGAGCGGAAAATAAAGCCTTTAAAGAAGAAGATATACAGTCTTTGAAAAATCAAACGGTGCATATACAAAATATGTACAAGATAGAAAGTAAGCTAAAAGAGCCTTTTTTAAATACGAAATCATTATCAAAAGATAAGTATAATGAATTTTTGAAGAACTATGTATTGGATGGACAAAAGTATGAATTTGGAGCGGTGAAAGACTCTAAAATTTATTTCTTCCAAAAATATAAAGATAAGCCTATTTTCTATAATAATCAGGCGATGATTGTTGTGGAATTAAATGAAAAAAATGAACTTGTTTCATATACGCAGACAATGCTAACTGATTTAAAGGAAATGGGCGAAGGTGAAAAAACGAAAGAGCAAGAAATTATTACGGCTCAAACAGCTTTAGAAAATTTGTATTTAAAAAATAAAATTCATGGAAATACGCATGTTAAAGAAGCGCAAATTGGTTATGCCACTCTTACCGCATCTACTTCTAATAACCAAGTACTTGCTCCAACGTGGAATTTAAAAACGGAGCAGAAGCAGGACTTCTTTGTGAATGCAATTGAAGGACAAGTTATGGAATTAGGAGAAAAGGAAAATCAAGTGGTTGATGAACATACTGGAGTGAGAAAGAATGGGGTTGCATTTTAGCGTACTTGCAAGTGGAAGTACAGGAAATATGCTATACGTAGGAACCGATGAAAAAAAATTACTAGTCGACGCAGGTTTAAGTGGTAAAGCAACAGAGGCTTTATTTAAACAAGCAGAACTAAATATAAATGATGTATCAGGTATTCTTGTAACGCATGAGCATAGTGATCATATTAAAGGATTAGGTGTATTGGCACGTAAATATGATTTACCTGTTTATGCGAATGAGAAAACATGGAATGCAATGGAACATTTAATAGGAAATATCCCAACTGAACAAAAGTTTATTTTCTCAGTTGGTGATGTGAAAACATTTGGTGATATTGAAGTCGAGTCATTTGGAGTTTCTCATGATGCGGCAGAACCGATGTTTTATGCTTTCCATAACAATAATAGGAAATTAGCGCTTATTACAGATACGGGATACGTAAGTGACCGTATGAAGGGCGTTATTAAGGGAGCTAATGCTTTTGTATTTGAAAGTAATCATGATGTAGAAATGCTTCGTATGGGACGTTATCCATGGAGCATTAAACGACGTATTTTAAGTGACGTTGGGCATGTTTGTAATGAGGATGCTGCATTAGCGATGGCAGATGTAATTACAGATGAGACAAAGCATATTTATTTAGCCCATTTAAGCTTAGATAATAACATGAAAGAACTAGCGCGTATGTCAGTATCACAAGTACTAGAGGAAAAAGGATTTGGAGTGGGTGAATCCTTTGAAATTCACGATACAGATCCAAAAATGCCTACAAAAATTCAATACGTATAATTCTTCATTTTAGTAAACAATAAAGGTGAATATAGTTGTTTTCAGGAAGATAGGTGAACAAATATGTCCTTTATTGATGAAGAAAGTTATCGTATGAAACGTGCAGGAAAAAAGAAGCACAAAGGTATAGTTCTTTCGAGTATAGCGGGAACAATTGTAGGAGCTTCTTTATTTGCGTTTGGAGCGCCTTTATTTTCGAATTCTGCTGATACGCTTCCGCAAGCTGAAGCAAGCGGAAGTAATATGGCTGAAGCTCAAGGGATTAAACAGATTAGCTTTGTAGATGCTGTTGATCGTGCATCTGAAGCTGTTGTGGGTGTTATTAACATTCAACGAGATAATTTTTCAGAGGCAGATTCAGAGGCCGGTACAGGATCAGGAGTAATTTATAAAAAGACAGATGGTCAAGCTTATATTGTAACGAATAATCATGTTGTAGCTGGAGCGAATCGTATTGAAGTAAGTCTAAGTGATGGTAAGAAGGTTCCTGGAAAAGTATTAGGAACCGATGTAGTCACAGATTTAGCTGTATTAGAAATAGATGCAAAGCATGTGAAAAAAATAATTGAAATTGGCGATTCTAATACTGTTCGCAGAGGAGAACCAGTTATTGCGATTGGAAACCCACTTGGACTGCAATTTTCTGGAACAGTTACACAAGGTATTATTTCAGCTAATGAACGTATTGTCCCTGTAGATTTAGATCAAGATGGACATTATGATTGGCAAGTAGAAGTGTTACAAACAGATGCAGCGATTAATCCGGGGAATAGTGGTGGTGCGCTTGTAAATGCAGCAGGACAATTAATTGGTATTAATTCAATGAAAATTGCTGCAAAAGAAGTAGAAGGAATCGGCCTTGCTATTCCGGTGACTAGAGCTGTTCCGATTATGAATGAACTTGAGAAGTATGGAAAAGTAAGAAGACCGTATGTTGGGATTGAACTTAGGTCATTAAATGAAATCCCAAACTATTATTGGTCAAAAACATTACATTTACCAGGTACTGTAACAGAGGGCGTTTGTATTTTGGATGTGAAAAGTCCTTCGCCAGGTGCGGATGCTGGTTTAAGAGAACATGATGTTATTGTGGCAGTAGATGGAAAACCGATTCGCGATATTATTGGATTCCGTACGGCCTTATATGATAAGGAAATTAATGATAAAATGACCCTTACGTTTTATCGTGGTACAAAAAGAGTAACAACAACAGTGAAATTAGGCATTCAAAAGTATTAAAAACAGGAGGGCCTACCTCCTGTTTTCTATTGTAGAAAAGTGAGGTGTAGAAAATGAATTTACCTTGTTGTTTAGAACATGTTGAATTAGCGTTAGATATTATTGTGGATGAGTGTGAAGTTGCACCAGTTATCAACAATGTGGATAACTCGGGAAAAGAGAAAAAAACATGTGAATTTTGTCAAAATGAGGCGACATATGTTGTATCGAACACAGATTCCCACACAATATGTGGGTAGTATTTGTGGATATGTGGATAAGTTTTGTGGATAACATGTTTGTAAGGTGGAGGATACGTGTGAATATCTCGATTATTTCAATTGGGAAATTAAAAGAAAAATATTTGAAACAAGGTATAGCAGAATACTTAAAACGATTATCTGCATACGCAAAAGTAGAAGTAATTGAATTACCTGATGAAAAGGCGCCAGAAAATTTAAGTGAAGCAGAAATGTTAATTGTAAAGGAAAAAGAAGGTATACGTATACTCGATAAAATTTCTGATGACACGCATGTGATTGCATTAGCTATAGAAGGAAAGCAAAAGTCATCAGAAGAATTTGCGGTAAGTCTAGATCGCCTTGCTACATACGGAAAGAGTAAAGTCGCATTTGTAATTGGTGGATCACTTGGACTAAGCTCAGGAGTGATGAAGCGTTCAAATGAATCACTTTCTTTTTCAAAGATGACATTACCACACCAATTAATGCGATTAGTGTTGCTTGAGCAAGTGTATAGAGCGTTTCGGATTAATCGTGGAGAACCGTATCATAAGTAATGTATTCTATGTAAAACACTGATATTATCATATTTATTTTATTATGCCTATAATTGGAGGCTATGTGAATGGTAAGTGATCAGACGAGATATTCTAGACTCGCAAATATAACAAAAATAATAAATACGAAATTAGAACTACGTGACGTATTGCAGCGTGTGACAATGGCGATATCAGAGGAAATTGTTAGGTGCGATGCTGTTGGAATTTATTTACCCCAGGAAGATGGAACATTTAGAGGGTTTGCAGGAAAACCAGAGACTATAAATGGCGTAACGCTCGATACTCAAGTAATTGATCCTGAAATAGACTTACTGGCAAAAGAGGTTATTGAAACGAAAAAAACCATCTATATTCCTGATACCTCAAAGGATCATCGACCAGATCCGAGACCGGTTAATGCATTCAAAATTAAGTCCTTATTAGCTTTGCCTATCTCATTTGGGCAAGAGTTATTTGGTCTAGTTTTTTTATTTGATTATGGAATTCCGATGAACTTAACAGATTCAGAAATTCAAAGTGTTGAAGCTTATGTAAATATGGTTGCGGTTGCAATTCAAAACACAAATAATTTAAAACAAAAGGAAAACCTTATTGCTGAGAAGCAGCTGTTACTAAATGTTACACGTGATTTATCAATGTGTTCCTCGATACAGGAGAGTTTTGATAAATGCTTTTTTTACCTAGAACAGATTTTAGAGAGTAAAAATATGACTGCTCATCTTCTAGATCCGCTAGATAAAACAACAATTAAAACAACGAAATTAAGTAAGGGCTGTCATTGGACAGAAGCGGATTGGACAGAGAAAAGCTATGAAGCCAAGATTCAAGAAGTTATTCAAACAAAAAATATAGATAGTAAGGGTCTATTGATGATTCCATTGGTTTCAATTGGAGAAGTATTAGGGGTAATCGTCGTTGGCAAAGAAGGAAAAGCTCACAATTATGATCATTCTCAACTTCAACTAGCAAAATCTATCGTTGATGCCACAGCCCCTACGTTTTCGAATTTGTCATATATGGATCAACTAGAAAGCATAGTGGAAGAGCGAACGAGAGAGCTAGCTGCTGCTAATGAAAAAGTTACAAGTGTGATTGAATGTATTACGGATGGATTTTTTATTTTAAATAATAAATGGGAATTTACGTACGTAAATAAGCACCAATATTTTCCGCAAAGAAAAACAGCAAAAGATGTATTAGGAAAGAATATATGGGATGTTTTCCCGAGTGAAATCGACACAGTTATGTATAAGGAATTTCATCGTGCGATGTCAGAGCGAACTACAGTTCATTTCGAATTTCTTTCTACTGCAGATGAATATTGGCACGAAGTTATTGCATACCCGTATGATGATGGTATTTGTTGTATTTTTAAAAACATAACGGAAAAAAAGAAATATGAACAGGAATTGAAAAGATTATCCAACATAGATTTAATAGGGCAAATGGCAGCAGGTATCAGCCATGAAATTAGAAATCCAATGACAACAGTACTAGGATTTTTACAGTTATTAAAAGAAGAGAATACCTATGAGAAACATAATAAGTACTTTCATTTAATGATTGAAGAACTTAACCGTGCCAATTCTATTATTACTGAATTTCTCTCAATGGGTAATACAAGGAAATCGGATTTGCAGATGTTAGATTTAAATTCAATTATCCGCGATATTATTCCTTTAATAAAGATTGATACGTACAATCAAAATAAATATATTCAAGTCGATACAAATGACATTCCAGAATTACTTTTAAATCGTAATGAAATACGGCAATTATTAATGAATCTATATCGTAATGGCTTAGAAGCGATGAATACAGGGAAAGCTCTAACCATTAGCACTTACAAGGAAGGTCAAAATTGTGTGGTGCTTGCAGTGCGGGATCAAGGAAAAGGTATCAGGCCTGAAGTATTAGAGAAACTGGGTACGCCGTTTTACACGACCAAAGATAATGGAACTGGATTGGGGTTAGGTGTATGTTATGCCATTGCTGCCCGCCATAATGCAAAAATAGAAATTCAAACAGGATCGGAAGGCACTACCTTTTTTGTTAAATTTAATTATGAAAATAATAAAAAATAACCTTATTTAGAATAGTTACGATGAACCGTATCATAAATAAATTTATTCTTTGCATATAAAAGGATAAAAAGACCATTGGACAAAAATTACCGATGGTCTTTTAAATATTATTAGATGGTATGTAGATTTCCTAAAATAAGTATGTTTCTATTTCCATAAAAATATGCTGTAATATGAAGAGGAAAAAGTATAAGTAGTTAGAGAAGTGAGGAATTAAAGGTGAAGAAGTTTAAGAAGTTTTACTTGGAGATTACGAGTGTATGTAATCTTGCGTGTAGCTTTTGTCCGCCGACGGAAAGGCAGAAGCAATTCATTTCTGTGGAGGATTTTGCTAAAAGATTAGACCAAATTAAACCTCACACAGACTACATTTATTTGCACGTGAAGGGTGAGCCGTTGCTCCACCCGAAAATAGATCAACTATTAGACTTAAGTCATGAAAAAGGGTTTAAAGTTAATATTACAACGAACGGAACGTTAATTAATAAGAGAAGACATAGGCTGTTAAATAAGCCTGCGTTAAGACAAATGAATTTTTCACTGCATAGTTTTGATGGACATCCAGGTTCGCAAGATAAAGAGGGCTATGTAAGGAGTATACTTTCCTTCATTAGGGAAGCGACAAGTCAATCAGATTTAATTGTATCGTTAAGGTTATGGAATTTAACTCAGGATAATAAAACGAATGCTGAAATCCAGAAAAATAGAGAGTTATTATCTATAATTGAAAATGAATTTGATCTATCTTATCAAATTGAAGAGAAGCTTACACCAGGAAAAGGTATAAAAATTGCAGAACGTGTCTTTATTAATCAAGACTATGAATTCCAGTGGCCAGCATTACATGAAGAAGAGGATGATGGGAAAGGATTCTGTCATGGACTTCGTAATCAAGCGGGTATTTTAGCGAATGGAACAGTTATTCCTTGTTGTTTAGATGGTGAAGGGATTATTAACCTTGGGAATATTAATAATGATTCATTTTCTAACATTATCGAAGGTGAAAGAGCAACAAACATTGTCGATGGATTTTCGAAAAGAGTTGCGGTTGAAGAACTTTGCAGGAAATGTGGATATCGCAAACGGTTTGGGAAGTAAATATGAAATAAGCCCTCATAAAGCGAGGGCTTATTTTTTATACTTGATAAGAATGCTCTAATTTATCAATTAATGAACCAACGTAAGAAACAGCTTTACGGATTGCGTCTGGTTTTGACATATCTACTCCGGCATGTTTCATTGTACCACCAGCGATCAATAGCAGGTTGTCCTTCCTCTTTAATCATTTGAGCTACTGCAGTGGATGCAGTGTGTGCTGCCTTTTTTGTAGTATTTCTAGTAACGATTTACGGAAAGGTTCAAGTTTTGTTTCTTCAGTTAAATATTTTTCAATTGTTCCTTCGCCGAATATGAGGATTTCATTATGAATAAAGGATAGTGCAGTATGTACTTTCGTCCATAAAGCAGAAATTTTGGAAGAGTTCGCTTGAATACTTGGATTTGTACGATCAGTAGATTCTTTTAAATTTGCATATGAGTACAGTTTTGTTAACGTCATTAAAAGTTCTTCTTCTAAAAGTAGGCAATTTAATAAAGTGTGGGAGCTAGTATGTAAATGTCCTTTAAATGAATCAAGTTTCTGTATATCATTTTCCAATGCGTTTAATGCAGTATGCTATTCGGCATCAGAATTATACAAATCGGATAAATCCCATGTTAGTTCAGCAGGTACCTCTGCGCAATTAAGACGATTTTCTATTACATTTTTCAAGTCGTATATCCTCCTTATTAAGACTATCTAAAAATATAATAATAGAAAATTCGGTTAAATTAAAATATTTTTCATTTTTATATACAAAAAAGAAGGACAAGCATGAAAATGCTTGTCCTTCAAGTTAATTTAAGAATTAATATACTTTGTCACCATTGAAAATCGAGTTTTTCACGACAACATAATCTACAGTACGAATAGCATCTAATTTTGTTCCACCAGCGTAAGAGATAGAAGATTGAAGATCTTGTTCCATTTCGATTAACGTATCTTCTAAAGAACCTTTATGCTCAACGAACATTTTCTTACCTTCAACGTTTTTCTTCTCACCCTTTTGGAATTCAGAAGCAGAACCGAAGTATTCTTTATAAAGTTTGCCATCTCTTTCAATTGTTTCCCCTGGAGACTCTTCGTGACCAGCGAATAGAGAACCGATCATGACCATAGTTGCCCCAAATCGTATAGATTTAGCTACGTCGCCGTGTGTACGAATACCACCATCAGCGATAATTGGCTTACTTGCAGCTTTTGCACACCAGCGAAGTGCAGCTAGCTGCCAACCACCAGTTCCGAAGCCTGTTTTAATTTTAGTAATACAAACTTTACCAGGTCCAATACCAACTTTTGTTGCATCGGCACCAGCATTTTCTAATTCTCTTACCGCTTCTGGAGTTCCAACGTTTCCAGCGATAACGAAGCTCTCTGGTAAATGTTTTTTAATATGTTGAATCATGTTGATCACAGCATTAGAATGACCGTGTGCGATATCAATCGTGATATATTCAGGTGTCAGTTGCTCAGCAGCTAATTGTTGTACGAATTCATATTCGTCCTCTTTTACACCAACGCTGATAGAAGCGATTAATCCACGTGATTGCATATCTCTAATGAATGAGATTCGTTTCTCTGGTTGGAAACGATGCATGATATAAAAGTAGTTGTTCTCAGCTAAATAAGTTGCAATTCTTTCATCAATAATCGTTTGCATATTTGCAGGTACGACAGGTAATTTAAATTTATGTTTTCCTAAAGTGACAGTTGTATCACATTCAGAGCGGCTATTTACAATACATTTTGCAGGAATTAATTGAATATCTTCATAGTCGAATACGTTTTCCATCATTTACACCCCTAAAATACGAATATTTTATTTTTATTAATCAAAAATGTTCGTCCATAGGATAATTTACATTATTTTTATTAAGAAGTCAAAGGATTTCTTAACGTTTTTTGAAAAAGTAGATTTTATATCTGAAAAAGAACGTTAAAAACGAATTTAAAACGTTTTTTCATTTGTATTGTTCGTTTATGAGAAGGGTTGAAAAATTAAGATAATTATACAAGGTTGTATGTATTCTTTTTATCTTTTTTGAGTGGATGTAGGATACTATGAAAAGGTTAATGCTAACAATACGAGCAAAAGATGTTATCAAGTAGTTGAACATTATATGAAATGATAAGGTTTATTTCTATATAAAAAGATGAATCTGGCATGATCCACCTTTTTATGTGAGGTTTCAAGTATAATAAGTAGGGTGATAGTAATGTATACAAAAGATAAAAAAGAAAATAATACAAAATAAAATGAGGTTAATATATGAGTAAAAAAAGTTTTTCTGATTATAAACTAAGTACGGAAATCGTAAGGGCACTTACTGGGTTAGGATATAATCATCCAACAGAAGTACAAGGTGAGGTTATTCCAGTTGCATTAGAAAAGAAGGATCTTGTTGTGAAGTCCCAGACTGGAAGTGGAAAAACAGCTTCATTTGGTATTCCACTTTGTGAAATGGTGGAGTGGGAAGAGAATAAACCACAAGCATTAGTTTTAACACCAACGAGAGAGCTTGCGGTACAGGTAAAAGAAGATATTACAAATATAGGTCGATTCAAAAGGATTAAGGCTGCGGCAGTTTATGGGAAATCTCCATTTGCACGTCAAAAATTAGAATTAAAGCAAAAGACACATATTGTAGTTGGTACTCCTGGTCGTGTGTTGGATCATATTGAGAAGGGTACCCTTTCTTTAGAGTGTTTGAAGTATTTAGTTATTGATGAAGCAGATGAGATGCTAAATATGGGCTTTATCGATCAAGTGGAGGCAATTATTGATGAATTACCTACAAAAAGAATGACGATGTTATTTTCAGCAACACTTCCAGAAGATGTTGAGAAATTGTCTCGTACATATATGAATTCACCAATTCATATTGAAATTAAAGCAGCTGGGATTACGACGGATAAAATTGA
Organism: Bacillus sp. ISO11; assembly: GCF_003458115.1. NCBI lineage: Bacteria > Bacillati > Bacillota > Bacilli > Caryophanales > Bacillaceae > Bacillus > Bacillus sp. ISO11. The sequence goes on from NZ_QXCO01000015.1 coordinate 43,873, forward strand.
ACATACTCTTTTTGAGGTGATAGAAGACGAGAAGCTTTCACTACTTAAAGATGTAACAACGATTGAGAATCCTGATAGCTGTATTATTTTCTGTCGTACACAAGAAAATGTAGATCATGTATATAGACAATTAAAACGAGCTAACTATCCTTGTGACAAAATACATGGTGGTATGGTACAAGAAGATCGTTTTGAAGTCATGGATGATTTTAGAAAAGGAAAATTCCGTTATTTAGTAGCAACAGATGTAGCTGCGAGAGGAATTGATATTGATAATATTACACATGTTATTAATTATGATATTCCACTTGAAAAAGAAAGCTACGTACATCGTACTGGAAGAACGGGACGAGCTGGAAATAGTGGAAAAGCTATTACATTTATAACACCATATGAAAATAGATTTTTAGAAGAGATTGAGGAGTATATTGGATTTGAAATTCCAAAGGCAATTGGACCTTCAAAAGAAGAAGTTATGAAAGAGAAAGCTGCATTTGAAGAAAAGATACATGCTAAACCAATTATAAAGAAAGATAAAAATGCAGATATCAACAAAGGCATTATGAAGCTGTACTTTAATGGCGGGAAGAAAAAGAAAATTAGGGCGGTAGATTTCGTCGGTACAATTGCTAAAATTAAAGGTGTTACAGCAGAAGATATAGGTATTATTACGATACAAGATAATGTTTCTTACGTTGAAATATTAAATGGAAAAGGACCACTTGTCTTGAAAGTCATGAAGACTACAACGATTAAAGGGAAACAACTAAAAGTTCATGAAGCAATTAAGTAAATAAAAAACTATCCACTTTAATAGGTGGATAGTTTTTTATTTATGATTCTTTTAAATCATCCACTAGTTGCTCCGCTAAACGTCTATACATATTACTCATAGTGACGAAGGATGTTAGTAGTAGAAATTTTTCTAGCTTTGTATCTTCTAAGGAAGAAATCTCATTTACTTCTGTAACACGGTTATTTACGTCTTGTTTAAAGCTTTCGACATTGCTTTCAGTAAGAGCAAGATAATTTTTGTATAACGTATTTAATTCGAATGAATCATCATTTAATAAGGAGTCATTTATAGTTTCTAATGAACTTTTTATGTCGTTAATGGAGAGAGCTCCCTTTAATTGATAAATTAGGCTAATTAAAATCATATGCTCTTTTGAATACTTTTTATTTTTGATAGGGATGAATAGTTTCCCTTTTGCGTAATTATTAATCATCGTTTTTGTTAATACTTTTTCATCATCAGTTCTCGTTGTATCTGCATAAGTATTCTCAAATAGTTGGACAACTTGGTCTACATATAAGTCAACATTTGGAATATCCTCAAGTTTAATGTTTTTTTCTAAATGTAATGTCTTAAGTAATTCATTTATATTTTCCACGTAGAATCCCTCACTTTTATAACTTAGTGGAACTTAATGTTTAATATATCTTTAAATATGGTATTACGAAACAAATGAATTGTAAATGTTGACCTTAAAAAGAAATATGTATATAATTACATGTAGTTATTGAAACTACATGTAATTATATGAGGGGTGTTATTATGAATACTTATGTAAGGGAACCAGTTAATGCATTTACTCACTTAGGTGGAGCGATATTATCATTTATTGCGTTATTAGCTATGCTTGTGAAAGTTTCTATCAAGATGCCATCATTTGCTGCAATTACAGCTGTTATTTTGTTTGGTATTGGAATGATGGTCCTTTATACGGCGTCAGCTGTATATCATAGTGTTGTGGCCAATGAACGTGTTATATACTTCTTTAGGAAGCTAGATCATTCTATGATTTTTATATTAATTGCAGGTACATATGCACCCTTTTGCTTAATTACATTAAATTCAGCAAGTGGTTTGCTATTATTTTGTTTAGTCTATGCAACTGCGATTTGTGGCATTGTATTTAAAATGTTTTGGTTTAATTGTCCAAGGTGGTTATCGACAGCAATTTATATTACGATGGGTTGGTTAATTGTTTTATTCTTTGCACCGTTAGCTGAGAATTTAAGTACAGGAGGCATTATTTTCTTAGTACTTGGGGGCATTTTTTATACAATTGGTGGATTTATTTATGGAACAAAGCCAAAATGGTTAGAGTTTAAATACATGGGGCATCATGAAATTTTTCATGTTTTTGTATTATTAGGTAGTCTTGCGCATTTTCTAAGTGTATATTGTTACGTAATTTAATAAAAAAACGTCACATAATTTTTATTATGTGGCATTTTTTTATTACCTGATTAGAATCGTATATGTTATAAAATTATTATGGGATAAAATGTAAGTTTCTGTGTTCGCATGTTAAACATAGGATAAGAAATATGTGATATACTTTGAGAAGTTTATAATGAATGAAATATGGAGGACTATAATTATGGCAATACTTGTAACAGGTGGAGCAGGATATATTGGTAGTCATACATGTGTAGAATTACTAAATAGCGGTTACGAAGTTATAGTAGTGGATAATCTTTCGAATAGCTCGGTAGAATCTATAAATCGAGTAAAAGAAATAACAGGAAAACAATTTAAGTTTTATAAAGAAGATGTTTTAAATCGCGAAGCGCTTGACGCAATTTTTGAAGAAAATTCAATTGAAGCAGTTATTCACTTTGCAGGATTTAAAGCTGTAGGGGAGTCAGTAGCGATTCCATTAACATATTATCATAACAACATTACAAGCACGTTAGTGCTATGTGAAGTAATGCAGAAACATAATGTAAAGAAGATAATCTTTAGTTCATCTGCAACTGTATATGGTATCCCGGAAACGTCACCGATTACGGAGGAGTTTCCATTAAGTGCAACAAATCCATATGGTCAAACGAAATTAATGATTGAGCAAATTATGCGTGATGTAGCATTTGCAGATGCAGAATGGAGTATCGCATTACTTCGCTATTTCAATCCATTTGGTGCACACGAAAGTGGGCGTATCGGAGAAGATCCAAATGGAATCCCAAATAACTTAATGCCATATGTAACGCAAGTAGCGGTAGGTAAGTTAAAAGAATTAAGCGTATTCGGAAATGACTATCCAACGAAAGATGGAACAGGAGTCCGTGATTACATCCATGTTGTGGACTTAGCAAATGGTCACGTAAAGGCGCTTGAGAAAGTACTGAGTACAACAGGAGTAGATGCTTATAACCTGGGCACAGGCATGGGCTATAGTGTACTAGAGATGGTTGAAGCGTTTGAAAAAGTTTCGGGCAAGAAAGTTCCTTATAAAATTACAGAGCGTCGCCCAGGTGATGTGGCAGTATGTTTTGCTGATGCATCGAAAGCAAAGCGTGAATTAGGCTGGGAGGCAACACGCGGATTAGAAGAAATGTGTGCTGACTCTTGGAAATGGCAATCAAATAATAAAAATGGCTATTTAGAAGTTTAATGATGAATATAAAAAATGACCTTTGCATAAAAGCAAGAGGTCATTTTTTATATTCATTTTCTACTAAGTTTATTAGCGAACCTAGAAAAGAACGTTCGCTGTTTTAAATGATATGATTTTACAATATCTTATGCTAGAAGGTAGTAGAATGAGATAGAGTAATGTATTATTTTATTAATTTTTTATGGGAATTGAAAGCGTATTATTGAAATGTATTCCAACACTTGTATCATTGCTAGAGTACGTTTATAATCAAGGAATCCTAGTTCATGTTTTGATAGGAGTATTTATTATTGAAAGCGTTTTAAATTCACTCCTTTTTTTGAGGTAGGAGGTCTGACTTATTTAGGTGAAAAATTATGTATGTAGTTTTAAATGGGAAGAAAAATAATATAAGTATCATTTTATAGTGTGGGGAGGTTAAAAGTGTGAAAGGTAAAGATTTTCACACGAATATATATGGGTTATGTAGGATTATTACTTTCAGGGGCAGCTTTATTTTTAAATAGTCTTGTTATATTAGGGAAAGCAGAGATGAAAAGTGCGGGTGTTTTTAATTTATTTGTGGGTGCACTACAAATTATTATTCCGTTTTATTTGATTATGATTTCTGACCAAAGCAATTGGACAGTGTATTCATATGCGGCTACTTTCTTATTTGGATTAACTTATTTATATGTAGGTGTTACTTTTATAAAAGGAATGGATAGTAGTGGTCTAGGATGGTTTTGTATTTGGGTAGCAATTATAGCCTTATTCTATATGGTTGTTTCATTTGTTCAATTCCATGATGTTGTTAATGCGTTAACGTGGTTTATGTGGGCGTTACTTTGGTATTTATTCTTTGTATTAAATACACAAAAGAAGAACATTAATCAATATCTTGGAAGGATTGCCTTCGTACAATCATGGGTAACATTGACTTTACCTTCACTCTTTTATTTTATGGGAGTGTGGGGAGAGGGATTCGTATATGAATTATGGGTTTATGTATCTGTAATTTCTATTTTATACTTCTGTTATTGTATTTATAAATATCGAGTACGTTAATATATTATCTGTATAAAGGCATGGAATCGTTAAACGAATTCCATGCTTTTTATATGTTAGCACTTATAATAGAGAGGTAGTATTTTACAATTTGCTAAAGTGGGGATGATGAAGTTGAAAAAAGTATTGGTGCTAGGGGGAACAAGATTTTTTGGTAAACATTTAGTAGAAGCACTTTTGCAAGAGGGGCACGATGTAACGATTGCGACGAGAGGAATTACGGAAGATTCTTTTGGCAGTAGAGTAAAAAGACTTATTGTAGATAGGGAAGATGAAAAACAACTAGCAGAGCGTCTAGGAGATAAAAGTTATGATATTGTATACGATAATTTATGCTATAGCTCGAATGCAGCGAAGGTAATATGTGAAGTGTTACGAGGGAAAACGAAGAAATATGTTATGACATCTTCAATGGCCGTCTATGAACCTGCCCTAAGCTTATCAGAAGAAGACTTTAATCCGTACGAGTATGCAATCGCGTATGGAGATAGGAATGACTTCAATTATGGTGAAGGAAAGAGATTAGCTGAAGCCGTTGTATTTCAACATACAACATTCCCAGTCGTTGCAGTGCGTTTTCCAGTTGTTATTGGAGAAAATGATTATACGAAAAGGTTACAATTTTACGTTGAATGTATTGTGAACCAAAAACCTATCGTTGTGGATCATGTAGATGGAACTTTGTCATTTATACATGAAAAAGAGGCAGGAGAGTTTCTAGCTTGGTGCGAAATGGCAAATGTGAGAGGACCAATTAACGCCTGTAGTAACGGAGTAGTTTCTATGGAAGAAATTATTCATTTCATAGAAGAGAAGACAGGAATAAAAGCACTCATTCAGAAAGCTGGGGGAAATATAGCTCCTTATAATGAGGTAACTAACTGTACGTTACATAATGGAAAGGCTCGTGAATTCGGATTTTTGTTCCGAGAGCTGAAACTAGAAATAAAAAATATTTTAAAACATTATATAAATACAATGAAGTAATCATAAATCCCCCGGTGGCAATCCGGGGGATTCTGGAGGATTTCGACAATACTGATTTTACATTACCAAATTTACCTTATACGTACGACTAATGTTTTTGTGATTGAATTGCTTGTAAATACTTCTCGTTTACTTGGTCCCAGTTTACTGTATGCCACCAGTTGGTAACAAACTCTGGGCGCCTATTTTGATACTTTAAATAATAAGCATGTTCCCATACATCAATTACGAGTAAGGGGATTTTCCCTTCTTGCAAAGGTGTATCTTGATTTGGTGTACTCATAACAGAGAGTTCCTCACCGTCAAGAACAAGCCATCCATAGCCACTTCCAAAACGACTAATAGCTGCTTTGGAAAGTTGATCTTTTAAGTTGTCAAAGGTATTGAAATAATAATCAATTACTTTTGCAACGTCTCCATTAGGCTCACCGCCACCTCGTGGGCTCATCACTTCCCAAAAAAGACTATGACAATAGTGACCACCACCGTTATTTCGTACAGCTGTAACAATTTCCTTCGGTAAAGCATCTAAATTACATAGCAATTCTTCTAAAGATTTATTATGTAATTCAGTATAATTTTCTAAAGTAGCATTTAAATTGTTTACGTATGTCGCATGGTGCTTTCCATGATGAATGGCAAGTGTATTGCTATCAATATGTGGCTCTAGTTCATCATAGTCATATGAAAGCTTTGGCAATTGAAATGAAGACATAACATTCCCTCCTTTCGACTTAAAAAGTTGGTCTAGGTAAAAATACTTTACCTGAGTCAAAAATACACCCGTTTTCCATATAAGTCAATAGTAATTCCATTAATTTTCTGAAAAATATTACAATAAAAGTAACACTCTCACTTTCATTTGTGACTCCTATCCTTTTTGCTTATACTGTAAAGTAGCAGGGTTTTGTTGAAATAGAAGGAGATTGTTTATGAGTAAAACGAAACAATTAATAGAGGAAGCAAGTAATTTTATTACGATTTGTTATAAGGAGCTTCATAAAGAACAATTGATAGAAGAACGTATAAAAGAAATTCAAATTGAGATAGAGAAGACAGGGACATATGAGCATACATTTGAAGAACTTGTTCATGGTTCACGAATGGCATGGCGTAACAGTAATAGATGTATTGGAAGACTATTTTGGAGTAAGATGCACATATTAGATGCGCGCGAAGTAAATGATGAAGAGGGTGTATATAATGCATTAATTCATCATATTAAATATGCAACGAACGACGGAAAAGTTAAACCAACCATTACGATTTTTAAGCAATATCAAGGTGAAGAAAATAATATAAGAATTTATAATCACCAATTGATTCGATATGCAGGATATAAAACAGAAACGGGAGTGATTGGTGATTCTCATTCCGCTACATTTACGGACTTTTGTCAGGAGCTTGGTTGGCAAGGAGAAGGTACGAATTACGATGTATTGCCACTTGTGTTTTCTATAGATGGAAAAGCGCCTATATATAAAGAAATTCCGAGAGAAGAAGTAAAAGAAGTGCCAATTGAACACCCGGAATACCCTATTTCATCACTTGGAGTAAAATGGTATGGTGTTCCAATGATTTCAGATATGCGTTTAGAAATTGGCGGTATTTCTTATACAGCCGCTCCGTTCAATGGATGGTATATGGGAACAGAAATTGGGGCGCGCAACTTAGCAGATCATGATCGTTATAATTTACTTCCGGCTGTTGCGGAGATGATGGATTTAGATACATCGAGAAACGGTACCTTATGGAAAGATAAGGCGCTAATTGAGTTAAATATTGCCGTACTACACTCCTTTAAAAAACAAGGAGTTAGTATTGTTGATCACCATACTGCTGCACAACAATTTCAGCAATTTGAGAAGCAAGAAGCTGCTTGTGGTCGTGTTGTAACAGGTAATTGGGTATGGCTTATTCCACCATTATCTCCAGCTACCACCCACATTTATCATAAACCGTATCCGAATGAAATTTTGAAGCCAAATTTCTTTCATAAATGATATTTAGTGTAGGTTTTTTCTGTGAAATATAATTTTTTAAAATTACTGTTATGTAGCAAATGGAAGCCTTTACTCTCGGTTATTTTTGGAAGAGGCTTTTTGAACCAAGGAGTTCCTTATGTTATAATCAAATTTCTGTTTCGAAGACCTTATAGAAATATAAGGTCTTTTGTTTTGCTTTTTTATGTAAGAGGAAGAGATTCTTTCTTTTTAATAAGGGATTTGGCATATTTTTAGGGACAACATAAGTATGTGGGAAGTCGATAAAATGTTATGCATATATAATTATTGTGTTTTGGTTTTAAACAATAAAACATAATAAAGTTGTTTTTTTAGATTGCTGAGGAAGGAGGAAGTGTAAATGAGGATGAAGAGTCGAAAAACTGATTGGCCTGTATTTATTATTAGTGGTGGTTCACTTTTATTATTTGTAATTGCAGTTTTTTTGAACAAGGATTATGTAGAGAGTGCGATTAATAAAAGTTTCGCTTTTTCAATTAAATATTTCGGTGCCTTCTGGCAAATTTTATTATTAGGTACATTTATTGTTGCGATGTGTATGGCGTTCTCCAAATATGGGAGAGTTAAGCTTGGAGGATTAGAAAAACCTGAGATTAGTACGGCAAAATGGCTTGCTATTATTATGTCTACATTACTTGCCGGAGGTGGCGTTTTTTGGGCAGCAGCAGAGCCAATGTATCATTTGATGACGGTGCCACCAATACATGATGGTATATCTGCTGGAACGAAAGAAGCAGTCATGCCTGCTTTAGCACAAAGTTATATGCATTGGGGATTTTTAGCATGGACGATTTTAGGTACAATTAGTGCGGTAGTTATGATGTATGGACATTATCATAAAGATATGCCGCTAAAACCTCGAACGCTTTTATATCCTATTTTTGGGGAAAAATTAAGAAAGAGCCTGCTTGGAACGATAATTGATGCAGCTGCAATTATTGCAGTAGCTGCAGGTACAATTGGCCCAATTGGATTTTTAGGTTTACAAGCAAGTTATGGATTACAAGAATTATTTGGAATTTCTGATGTGTTTACTACTCAATTAGCAATTATTGTTTGTGTGGTGGCCGTGTCTACCATATCGGCAGTAACAGGTATTGATAAAGGGATTCAAATTATAAGTAATTTAAATGTTAGATTAGCAATTGTATTAATGGCATTCATATTACTATTTGGGCCAGGTGGATTTATTATTGATTCGTTTGTTTCTTCGTTTGGATTTTATGTAAATGAATTTATACCGATGAGCACATATCGTGGTGATGCAAGTTGGTTAGGATCTTGGACAATCTTTTTCTGGGGATGGTTTATTGGATACGGACCAATGATGGCAATTTTAGTGAGTCGAATTTCAAGAGGGAGAACGATTCGAGAAATCATCGTTGCAATTGGAATTATCGCACCTATTATTACAACGTTTTGGTTTACTATATTAGGTGGATCAGGCGTGTTTTATGAGTTGATGAATCCTGGGTCTATCTCGGACGCATTAAGTGAATCTGGTATGCCGGCAGCTATGATTGCAATTACAGGACAATTGCCACTTTCTAATATTATTGGACCAGCATTTCTTTTATTAACAATTTTATTTGTAGTGACAACAGGGGATTCAATGGCGTATTCCATTTCAATGGCAGTGACTGGAGACGGAGATCCTAGAATTAGTTTGCGAATTTTTTGGTCGCTTATTATGGGCGCAGTTGCAGCAATTCTTTTATATATGGGTGAAGGAAGTATTAATGCGCTACAATCGTTTATCGTGGTGACGGCAGTTCCGGTATCAATTTTGTTATTCCCAATGCTATGGTTAGCGCCTAAAGTTGCGGGAGAATTAGCATTAAAACAAGGTATTGTAAAAGAAGAAGATAAAACTGCATTCTTATTTCAGAAGGCTAGTAAATCAAAATAAATAAAAACGTAAAAGAGGAAGCATCTTAAATGAGATGCTTCCTCTTTTACGTTTAATCTAATACTTTTCCCTTTGTTTCTGGTACACATAGTAGCATTGTAATTAACCCGATTGGGTAGATGATAAAAATCAAGGACAATGCTCCAAGTAGGTTGCCACCTGTAGCGAGTAAGCCAATAATAACAGGCCCAAATCCAGCTAACCCACGTCCTGTACCGAAAATAAAGTTTTCAGCGGTAGAGCGAGCTTCAGCAGGATAGTTTTCAGCTAAAATTGCCCCAAATCCTCCCATCATTCCATTTGCAAAGAATCCAAGCAATGCACTTCCCCATAATAATAATGTTGAATCTGTGAATAAGAAGAAGTAAATGAGACAGTATACTGTACCGCCAATATAATAGATTGCAAAAGTTTTACGGCGACCAATTTTATCAGCTAGAATACCAAAGATTGCAATTCCAATTAGCATACCGATGGTAGAAATGAACATCCAGCCACTTGCTTTTGCTAATGTATAGTTATATTTATTTGCTAAAATAGTGGGCATCCATGTGAAGATTCCGTAATATCCGAAGTTTTGGATAAACGACATAATAATAAGACCAATTGTTGTAATTGTTACTTTTTTATTGGCAAATAACTTTCGAAGTGGGAATTTTTTTATATGTTTTAGTTGTTCTGCTTCAGTAGTTGTTAATTTACCTGTAGCTTCTTTTTGCAACAGTTCCTTTTTGTAGCGTTGTTTTTGCTCCCATATTTTCGGTTCACTTAAACTTTTACGGACATAGACAGCTAGTAAAGCTGGAATTAATCCAAATAAGAAAACGGCTCTCCATCCAAAGTGTGGGACAATAAATGCTGGAAGGAGTGAAGCAATCAGTACACCAAATTGCCATCCAAGTGCAACAACGGATGGCGCTTTAGCTCGCATTTCTTTAAACCAGGTTTCTGTTACGATGGCCATTCCGATTCCGAATTCACCACCAACTCCCATTCCAACTAAAAAGCGCAGAATTAATAATTGCCAGTAGTCTGTTGCGAAATAAATGAGTGCGGTTGCTAGTGAAAACAGTAAGATTGTGAAGGCCATTGTACGAATACGGCCAAATAAATCAGCAATAAATCCAAATAAATAAGAACCAATTAACATCCCTATTGTGGTAGCTAATGTTAAGTTTCCACCTTCAACAGGACTTAAGTGAAACTCTTTTAAAATATAGACAAGTACGAAAGATAATAGCAACATATCTAAACCTTCTGCTGCATATCCTAGCGCAGAACCAAATAATGTTTTATATCTTTTCGCTTTCGTCTCCTCTGTTGTTTGTTGTACATCAGTAGTGACGTTCATTATTACTCCTCCTTATTTTCTACAGTCGCTATGGAAGAATAACAAAAGGCCTTCTCACCTGATATGATGAGAAGGCCAAAAAAGCATACGTATCCCCCAAAAAGAACATACGTATATTATATTCCGACTTCCTTCTCAACCTCACGGGGTTGGGTTAAAGGACTGTATTATATTACTTTATTTTTAGCACTCTTCTATTGTATTGTCAAATAAAGAGGAAGTTATTATGTGTAAAATATTTCAAAAAATATTTCGTTCTTCTTGACGCCGACTTCATTATTTTCCCATAATAAAACTAACTAAATAAAAAGGAATGAATCAAAGATGCTAAATTTAGTACTCATGATGATTGAACGAGTCGGACTTATAGTTATTTTAGGATTTTTACTCTCTCATATTAAAACTTTCAGACGCCTCCTTCATAAACAGGATGGCTATGTAGATAAGCTGAAGCTTATTTGTATTTTTTCGGTATTTACAATTGTAAGCAATTACACTGGGATTGAAATAGCAGGAAATACGATTATGAATGAAAACTGGTTACAAGGTGTTTCTTCGTCAAGTACAATTGCGAATACGCGTATTATGGGTGTCGGTATTAGCGGCTTACTTGGTGGCCCTATCGTAGGGGTTGGAGTAGGATTTATTGCTGGTATTCATCGTTATATGCTTGGTGGTACGACAGCGCTAAGCTGCGCAATCTCTTCTATTTTAGCGGGGATTATAACTGGTTATATTGGATATATTTTCAAAAAATATAATCGTACAATTACTCCTAAGTTTTCAGCAGTTTTAAGTGTTTTTATCGTATCTTTAGAAATGCTAATGATTTTATTAATTATAGAGGATGGAATTAGCGTTGTGAAAACAATAGCGATACCAATGATTCTTGTAAATAGTTTTGGAAGTTTTATTTTACTTTCTATGATACAAGCTATTTTGCGTCAGGAGGAGAATGCAAAGGCACTTCAGACCCATAAAGTATTACGTATTGCAGATAAAACGTTACCGTATTTCCGCCAAGGCTTAACAGAAGAATCATGTAAGCATGTGGCACAAATTATTCACCGTTTTACAGGAACAGATGCGGTATCCTTAACAGATACAGAGAAAATATTAGCTCATGTTGGATTAGCATCAGATCACCATATTCCTTCACATAGTTTAATAACCGGTTTGTCGAAAGAAGTGTTAAACACAGGGAAAATAATGAAAGCGAAATCACGTGAGGTTATTAATTGTCAACATGAAGGGTGCCCTTTGCAAGCGGCGATTGTAATTCCACTAACTTCGCATGGAAATACGATAGGGACATTAAAACTCTATTTCAAAAATCCTAACCAGTTAAGTCGTGTGGAAGAGGAATTAGCAGAAGGGTTAGCAAAAATATTCTCCACGCAGTTAGAGTTAGGAGAAGCTGAGTTGCAAAGTAAATTACTTCAAGATGCGGAGATAAAAGCATTACAAGCGCAAATTAACCCACACTTTTTATTTAATGCGATTAATACAGTATCAGCTTTATGTCGAACAGATGTAGAAAAAGCAAGGAAGTTATTATTACAGCTTAGCGTATATTTCCGTTGTAATTTGCAAGGGGCACGTCAGTTATTGATTCCACTAGAACAAGAATTAAACCATGTACAGGCATACTTATCACTAGAACAAGCAAGGTTCCCAAATAAGTATGAGGTAAAGATGTATATTGAAGATGAGCTAAAGACAACTTTAGTACCACCATTTGTTCTTCAACTATTGGTTGAAAATGCATTGCGACATGCTTTTCCGAAGAAGCAACCAGTATGCGAAGTGGAAGTGCATGTTTTTGAAAAAGAGGGTATGGTTCACTTTGAAGTAAAAGATAATGGACAGGGAATTGAGGAAGAACGTTTAGAACAATTAGGAAAGATGGTAGTTTCGTCAAAGAAAGGGACTGGAACAGCTTTATATAATATTAATGAACGTCTTATTGGGTTATTTGGGAAAGAAACGATGCTTCATATTGAAAGTGAATTAAATAAAGGGACGGAGATTACCTTTATTATTCCAAAAAAAGTAGGGGAGGAAGAGCCGGGTGTTAAAAGTATTAGTAGTTGACGATGAAATGTTAGCACGTGATGAACTAAAGTATTTATTAGAGAGAACGAAAGAAGTTGAGATAATTGGTGAGGCTGATTGTGTGGAAGACGCATTAGAAGAACTAATGCAAAGTAGACCAGATATTGTGTTTTTAGATATTCAATTATCCGATGATAACGGATTTGAAATCGCGAATATATTAAAGAAGATGAAAAATCCACCTGCAATTGTATTTGCTACTGCCTATGATCAATATGCGCTGCAAGCATTTGAAGTAGATGCGTTAGACTACATTTTAAAACCATTTGATGAAGAGCGTATTGTGCAGACATTAAAGAAGTATAAAAAACAAAAACAAGCGCAAATAGAAACGAAGCACGAAATAAAGGGGACAGATGTAACAGCAGAGATGCATAAATTAGCATTACCAATTGAAGAATCAATCGTACTTGTGAATATTGAAGATATTATATATGTAGGGCTTGTAGATGGGAAAGTAACAGTAAAAACAACGAGGGAAACGTATGTAACACATGATACACTTGTAATTTTAGAGAAGAAGTTACCACAAGCAAGCTTCATGCGCGTACACCGTAGCTTTATTGCGAATATTAATCATATTACTGAAATTCAGCCATGGTTTAATTCTACTTATAATTTAATCATGAAAGAAGGATCGAAAGTACCTGTTAGCCGTACATATGCAAAAGAACTCAAGAAGCTGCTTCGTATTTAAGAAGCAGCTTTTGTATTTCATCCTTTTATATTTGTAACTGATTCTGTATATTTGACGTTCTGTTATGTAAACGCTTACTTATACGTTTGTATCCTATACAATAAAGGTACCAAATCGAAAGAGGTGGCCAAAATGAGTACGAAAAAAGTATATAGTTTCTTATCACAAGCATTCATATTCTCAGCTATTATGTTAATTTCTAATATTATTGCAACACATTTACCAATTCCAATGCCTTCATCGGTAATCGGGTTAGTTATTTTATTTAGTCTATTATGTTTAAAAGTTATTAAATTGGAGCAAGTTGAATCACTCGGAACAGCTTTAACAGGTATTATTGGATTCTTATTCGTCCCATCAGGTATTTCAGTTATTAATTCTCTTGGTGTAATGGGGCAATACTTTGTACAAATTTTAACTGTAATTGTTGTAGCAACAGTTATTTTACTTGCTGTAACAGGGTTATTTGCACAATTTATTTTAGGAAAAGATGAAAAAGAAACAGAAGATACAAAAGAATTGAAAGTAGTAAATAAAGGACGCAAGCACGGAAAGGTTGCGTAACCATTGCATTTATATATTGTTAGGAGGTAATGAACATGGCAAGCACAATGACTCCATATTTCGGAATCGTCGTTTCATTAATCGCATACGGAATCGGAACATTATTATTCAAGCATTCAAAAGGGTTCTTCCTATTTACACCATTATTCGTAGCGATGGTATTAGGGATTGTCTTTCTAAAGGTAGGTAACTTTACTTTTGAAGAATATAATACTGGCGGAAAAATGATTAGTTTCTTCTTAGAGCCAGCAACAATTGCATTTGCTATCCCACTCTATAAACAAGTTGATAAGTTGAAAAAATATTGGTGGCAAATTTTATCAGCTATCGTGGTTGGATCTATTTGCTCAGTAATTGTCGTGTTCATTGTTGCAAAAGCAATCGGTTTAGATACAGCAGTAATGAATTCAATGCTACCACAAGCAGCAACAACAGCAATTGCGTTACCAATTTCAGAAAGTATTGGTGGTATTCCAGCAATTACATCGTTTGCAGTTATTTTCAACGCAGTTATCGTATACGCATTAGGAGCATTATTCTTAAAAACATTTAGAGTGAAACATCCGATTGCAAAAGGTTTAGCACTTGGAACAGCGGGTCATGCATTAGGAGTTGCGGTAGGAATTGAAATGGGTGAGGTAGAGGCAGCGATGGCAAGTATTGCTGTAACAGTAGTTGGGGTTGTAACAGTAGTTGTCATCCCAATGTTCATACCATTCATTGGATAGTAAAACTTACTTAAAAAACAAGAAAAGCAAGCTATTTGTAGGACAGATTTCTACTGATAGCTTGCTTTTTATGTTACAGTAGTGGTAAGACCTATTTAAAAAAATATAAGTTTCCTTAAATCTTCATTAATACTATGTAGAATACGTTTTGAATTAGGTCATTGTATTGTAAAATAAGAAGTAAGCTACTATATACCTGTTAAGGTAGGCATATAATGAGTTTATAAAAATCTTAATATGAATGAATAATTAAAAGTAGAAAAGAGAGAGAAATCTACTTATTAACGTTTTAGTTTATAGGACAGGAGAGAGTATTCGTCGATTATGCAAATAAAAAACCTGTTTCAAAGTAAAGGATTTCAGAGGTTACTCGTATTAGTAATACTTGCTCTCGTGTTATACGGGCTGCAAAGTATGTTGAATTTAATATTAATTACGTTTATTCTCACGTATTTAATGGATCGATTCCAAAAGTTTATTTCCCGCAAATTAGATCATTTCATGCCTATTAATCGAAAAATTATTATAGCATTTCTATATGTAATGTTAATTGGTGGAATTGCTATTACGCTATTTAAATATTTACCAGTATTGACGATACAAATTTCACAACTGATTTACCAATTCAATGTATTTTTAAGAAACCCACCAGATAGTGAACTAATTAAGTATGCAGTTAATGCTGTCAATCATATGGAGCTTTCTAAATATGTAGGACAAGGCGTAGACATTTTGTATAAATCGATTACGAATGTTGGTAAATTTGGCCTTCAGGTTTTACTTTCTTTAATTTTGAGTTTGTTTTTCTTATTAGAAAAATCTCGTATTGTTGGTTTTACTGCAAAGTTTAAAGAAAGCAGGCTTGCAATTTTCTATACTGAAATTGAGTACTTCGGAAAGAAATTTGCACGTTCATTTGGAAAGGTAATCGAAGCACAATTTTTAATTGCTGTTGTTAACTGTGTTCTTTCAGTTATCGCATTATGGATATTAGGATTCCCGCAATTATTAGGTTTAGCATTAATGATTTTCTTGCTTGGATTAATTCCAGTAGCGGGGGTTATCATTTCGTTATTCCCACTTTGTATGATTGCTTACAATATTGGCGGTATTATGTACGTTGTTTATATTTTAGTTATCGTAACAGTGATTCATGCGCTTGAAAGTTACGTATTAAATCCGAAGTTTATGTCGCAAAAAACAAATTTACCGATTTTCTATACTTTTATGGTATTAATTTTCTCAGAGCACTTCTTAGGTGTATGGGGACTGATTATCGGTATTCCAATCTTCATTTTCTTACTAGATGTTTTAGACGTGACAAGTGATGAAATGGAGAAGGATGTTGGAAAAAATAAAGTGAAGTAAGAAAAAGCATCGATGTTCGATGCTTTTTCTTTTATAACATTATGTTTCTTATGCCATACTGTAAGGAGAATATAGAATAGGGGTGAAGTAATGGCTGTAAATGAAAAGGTAGAGTTAGCTACATTTGCTGGAGGGTGTTTCTGGTGTATGGTTTCTCCATTTGAAGAGATGGAGGGCATTATACAGGTTATTTCAGGTTATACAGGCGGTCATAAAGAGGACCCAACGTATAAAGAAGTGTGCTCAGAAACAACAGGACATTATGAAGCGGTACAAATTACATTTGATGCAAATAAAATGTCGTATGAGGAATTGTTAAATATATATTGGAGACAAATTGATCCGACCGATATTGGAGGACAATTCCACGACCGCGGACAGTCTTATGAAACAGTGATTTTTTATCATAATGAAGAACAACATAAAAAAGCAGAAGCCTCAAAAGAAGAACTTGAGCAGAGTGGGCGCTTTTCAAAACCAATTGCGACAAAAATACTACCAGCAGCTACATTTTATCCAGCTGAAGAATATCACCAAGGATATCATAAGAAAAACACATTCCGCTATGAGTTATATCGTAAAGGCTCAGGACGAGATGCTTTTATTAAGCAACATTGGCCAAAGGATAATGCTCATTTAAAAGAAAAACTCAATGAGATGCAGTTTTATGTAACGCAGGAAAATGGTACAGAACCACCATTTCGAAATGAGTATTGGAACCATAAAGAGGAAGGTCTTTATGTAGACATCGTTTCAGGTGAGCCGCTATTTACTTCTCTAGACAAATTTGATAGTGGATGTGGATGGCCTAGTTTTACAAAACCAGTTATGTCAGCAAGTGTGAAAGAAAAGATGGATGTGAGTCATAATATGACGCGTACAGAAGTGAGAAGTAAGGAAGGAGATTCACATCTTGGGCATGTATTTCCAGACGGTCCAGGACCAAATGGCCTTCGTTACTGCATTAATTCTGCAGCCCTTCGATTTATTCCAAAAGAGGAATTAGAGAAAGAAGGCTATGGTGATTTTCTAGTCTTGTTTGGAAATAAAAAATAACCTCGCAGTTAGCGAGGTTATTTTTTGTTATTTTGTTTTTTTCTTTTTAAATTTGCTTAATACTTCATAAACGATTGGAACAATAAGAAGTGTTAATAACGTTGAACTTGTTAATCCACCAATTACCGTTACACCAAGTCCTTTAGAAATTAAGCCACTACCTTCAAATCCTAATGCAAGCGGGATAAGAGCACCAATTGTTGCAATTGCAGTCATTAAAATTGGACGAAGGCGTGTTGCACCAGCTTCTAATAAAGCTTCACGTGTTGATAGTCCTTCATTTTCTTTATGAATAACGCGGTCGATAAGCACGATTGCGTTTGTTACAACGATACCGATTAACATAAGCGCCCCAATCATTGCAGACACACTTAATGTTTCACCGGAGATTAATAAGGCAACAAGAGCTCCGATAATCGTAAATGGTAGCGAGAATAAAATTGCGAATGGTGCAAGGGCACCGCCAAATGTAACGACAAGAACGAAGTATACAATGGCAATCGCAGCTAACATCGCTAAGCCAAGTTGCTTAAATGATTCTTCAATATCTTTTGTAACGCCGCCCATAGAAACATCTACGCCAGAAGGAAGATCCATTTTATCTACTTCTTTTTGAACAGCGGCAGATGCTTTTGAAACGTCATCAGATGTTAGTTTTGCACTTACTTCTGCATAAACACGGCCATCGCGGTGTTTCACTGTATTCGAAGTTTCACCTTCTTTTACAGTCATAACATCTTTCACAGCCACTTCAGTACCAAGTGGTGTTGTAATTTTACGATTTGTTAAGTCATCGATTGTTTCATAATTTTGTTTTTCAGCTTCTACATATACATTGATATCTTTACCGTCTTTTTTAATTGTTGTCAGAACAGGGCGATCATGTTGATTAGAAAGTCCCATTCCAATTTGAGCAGCCGTTAAGCCCATTTTACTCAGCTTTTCCTGATCTGCGACTAAAGTGTACTCTGCATACGTTTTTGCAATACTAGAGTCAATATCCTTTAAGTCTTTATTTTTCTTCATGATATTTTGAATATCTTTTACGACAGGCTTAATGTCTTCTGAGCTATCTCCGTAAACGTATAGTTTAATTTCGTTACTACCGCCACTTGCTCCGAAGTCTTGGTTTTTCCATTCGCCTTTGCCAGACATCTTCTGTAAATCTTTAACGACTTGTTCTTTCTCTTTTTCAAAGTTTTTCGTGTCGTTATCATATTGCACGAAGAACATTGCTTGGTTTGATCGACCAGGACTCATTGGGTTTTCGCCACCTAATGAGAATTGAATTGTTTTGACGTCTTTATTATTTTGGAAGTGCTTCTCAGCTTTTGTTGCAATTTTTTCAACGTCTTCTAACGTTTGACCTGGTTCAGGGTTGTATGTTGCGATAATCATTTTTTCTTCTTCAGAAGGTAAGAAACTTACACCGATAACTGGTACAAGTGCAAGACTACCAACTAATAGAAGGACAGCGATACTTGATGTAATAATTTTGTGATTTAAAGCCCATGCAAGTATGCGTTTATACCCATTTGCTAATTTACTTGGTTTTTCTTCATGATGTACTTCTTTTTCCCTCATGCTCTCTTTCTTAAATAAGGAATGAGCTAGCATCGGTACGATTGTAACTGCTACTAGTAATGATGCTAATAAAGCGAAGACGATAGTTAAGGCGAATGGTAAGAACATTTCACCAATCATACCTTTTACTAGTCCAAGTGGTAAAAATACAGCAATTGTTACGATGGTAGAAGACATAATTGGGATAAACATTTCTTTCGTAGCTTCACGAATTAAATCTTTTCCGCGCAATTTCTCTTCTGATAATGACATACGTCGGTAAATATTTTCAATAACAACAATTGAGTCATCGACAACGCGGCCTATAGCAACGGTCATTGCTCCAAGTGTCATAATGTTAAGCGTAATATCCATTTGCTTTATGACTAAAACAGCAATTAATAAAGAAAGTGGTATGGAAACGACAGAGATTAACGTTGTTCGAATATTTCGTAGGAACAGCATAATAATAACGATCGCAAAGATAGCACCGAAAATTGCTTTGCTTAGCATTGTTTCAACTGATTTTTCAATAGGTGCACCTTGGTCGAATGTTGAAATGATCTCTAAATCTTTATATTTTTTCTCAAGATCTTTTACTTTATCTTTTACTGCATTTACAACATCAACTGTATTTGCATCAGAGGCCTTCACAATTTGAATTCCAATTGCTTCTTTTCCATTTGTTCGAGAAATAGATTCTGCTTTCCCAACTTCTTTAATGTCAGCAATTTCTTCTAATGTAACTGTTGGAATCCCGTTCATAGCAGCTGGATTCATTTGCGGCGTTTGTGCACCAGCGCCAGCATTTTGACTACCTTGACCGTTAGGTGAGGAAGGTATAGCTGGGATTTTAAGTTCTTTTAATGCTTTAATCGTTGTAATATTGCCATCTACAACAACTGATTTTTCCGTGTCTTTAAATGTGTATAAGCCAAGTGGTAAAGATACATCCGATCCCTTAATAACATTTTTTACAGTATCTTCACTTAGTCCTAGTTCTTTCATTTTATCTTTCTTGAAGACAAGCTGTACTTCATCTACTTGTTGGCCAGCAATTTGGACAGATGCAACACCATCAAGTCCTTTTAATCCTGGTACAACATTCTTTTCTACATTTTCAGTTAAGGTAGCTAAAGATTCATTCTTGCTTGCTACGCTTAACGAAATAACAGGAAAGGCATTGAAGTTTACTCGTGAAACTTTAGGATCTTTAACACCTTCTGGGAGCTTTACATTTGTGAGAGCTTCTTTAATTTCTGACTCTGCTTTTTCCATATTTTTATCAAAATCGTATTCTACTTGAATAGAAGATGCGTTTTGAAAAGATGATGAGCTCACAACGTTAACACCACTTAAATTTTGTAGTTGTTCTTCCATCGGCTTTGAAACTTTATCAGCTACTTCTTCTGGTGTAGCACCAGGATAGACCGTAGTTACTGTCACAATCGGTGTTGTAATATCAGGAATTGTTTCCAGCTTCATATTGAGTCCAGAGTAGATCCCGGCAATAGTAACAATAATGGTTAGTAGCCAAACTGCGAACTTATTTTTTAACGAGAAATTGATGATTTTGTTCATGTTTGCGCTCCCTTTTTATTATATTGACCAACTGGTCAGTCTAATACATAATATAACTGACCGTTCGGTCAATCGTCAATAAAAAGAGATGGTATAATACATTTATAATAAGATGCGAGATTAAATTTAGGAGAGAAGATATGAAAGAAAAAGAGCGTTTGATTATAGAATCGGCTATGAAGTTATTTGCTACTAAGGGTGTAAATGCGACATCAGTGCAGGAAATTGTGACAGCTAGTGGTATATCTAAGGGAGCTTTTTACTTATATTTTAAATCGAAAGATGAGCTTTTATTAGCGACACTTCGATATTATTATGACAAAATCCAAAAGAAAATGCTGGATATTGAACAAGAGTCTTTATTACCGCGTGAAAAATTTGCAAAACAATTACATTGTCAGTTTAATGATATACAAAAGCATAAAGAATTTATTATTATGCATGCGAGAGAAAATGCAATTCCGTTTAATAAAGAAGTAGAAGAATTTATGATGCGGATGAAGTTAGAGTCTCATGCATTTTATCGGAATAGTTTATTGTCCATTTATGGTGAAAAGGTTATGCCATATTTATTGGATTTAGTAATTATAGTAGAAGGCATATGCCGTGGTTATTTAGAATTAATTATTTTACAAGCACCAGAAATTGATTTATCGTATGTCGCTGCTTTTATTTTAAAAAGAGTAGATCATTTAGTAGATGGTTTGGTAGAATCTTCGGAAGAACCTATTTTACATGAAGAAAAGCTTGGAGAATTCCTTTGTAAATCAGAGCTTATTAAGGAACAAGTTAAAGAGCATTTTTTAAAAGAAATTATTGTATTTAAGCGTAGTTTAGCTGATCAATTAGAGGATGATGAGTTGTTAGTAACGTTAGATGTTTTAGAGGCGGAAATACGATTGCTTAATCCAAGAATTCCAGTAATTAGAGGTATGTTAGCAAATTTAGAGGCGTATCCGGAATTAAAAGAATTTCGATTACGACTTATAGGATACTACAATATAAAAAATTCTTAATAAAAATAAGTAAAAAACTCCTTGTCTACACAAGGAGTTTTTTCTTAAAGACTATTTACTATTTTGAGACCATTCTTCAACATCCCAAACTTTTGTAATCCAATCTTCATAGAAGTCCGGTTCGTGACATACAAGGAGGATTGTTCCTTTATATGCTTTCATAGCCTTCTTAAGTTCCGCTTTTGCTGTAACATCAAGATGGTTTGTCGGCTCATCAAATAGTAGCCAGTTACTTTCCTCACCCATTAGCTTACATAAACGAACTTTTGCTTGTTCTCCACCACTTAATTGACTTAATGGGCGAGAAATATGTTCATTTTTTAATCCGCATTTTGCTAACATCGCACGAATTTGATGCTGGTCTAAACCAGGGAATGTATTCCATACATCATCAATTGGTGTTATATTGTCAGCTTTAACTTCTTGCTCAAAGTATGCAGGCTCTAAGAAGTCACCAAGGCTTGTTTTACCGCTTAAAGGCTTAATTTTACCTAAGATTGTTTTTAGTAACGTTGATTTACCAACACCGTTACATCCAACAATAGCAATTTTTTCACCACGTTCGATCGTCATTGATAGCTTTGGTAGTAGCGGATGTGTATATCCGATTTCTACATTTTCACCTTCAAAGACGAAGCGACTACTTGCGCGACTTTCTTTAAATGAGAATTCAGGTTTAATTGCTGTTTCTGGGCGATCAATAAGTTCCATGCGATCAAGTTGCTTTTGACGACTCTTTGCACGACCTGTCGTTGAATAACGAGCCTTGTTTTTTGCAATGAAGTCTTCTTGCTTTTTGATAAACTCGCGCTGCTTTTCATAAGCGTTTATATGTTGGTTTTTATTGATTTCTGCTAGTTCTAGGAATTTTTCATATGTCGCTGTATAGCGTGTCATTTTTGTGAATTCTAGATGGAAAATAACATCAACACATTTGTTCATAAATTCTGTATCATGAGAAATTAATAAGAATGCATGTGGGTATTCTTTTAAATAATTTGTTAACCAATGAATATGTTCAACGTCTAAATAGTTAGTAGGTTCATCAAGCAATAATACTTCTGGCTGTTCAAGTAATAGCTTTGCAAGCAATACCTTTGTACGTTGTCCACCACTTAGTGCTGAAACATCACGATCTAAACCAATAGCATCAATTCCAAGACCACGTGCAGCCTCTTCAATTTTCATATCTAGTAAATAGAAACCACCTGCTTCAAGTGCATCTTGTATTTCAGCCATTTGTTCAAGAAGTTCTTCTAGTTCTTCTGGTGTAGCAGTTCCCATTTTTTCTGTAACTTCATTTAAAGCTTTTTCCTTTTCGAATAACGGTAAAAATGCATCCGCTAGTACGTCACGGATCGTACGTCCAGGCGTTAAAACAGTATGCTGATCTAAGTAGCCGTAATGTGTGCCCGGTGTCCATTCTACACGACCTTGGTCATGAATAAGCTGACCAGTAATGATATTCATGAATGTTGATTTACCAACACCGTTTGCACCAACTAATCCAACGTGCTCACCTGCTAATAATCGCATAGATACATCTTTAAATAATGTACGATCACCAAATGTATGTCCTAATTTTTCAACTGTTAATAAGCTCATAGTATCCTCCGTCCAACTTGAAATAGTACCTTGAATCATGATACTAAATTCTTTCATATAATGCCATCATTTCAAAATGTATATTTTTTCAAAAGAAGTGTTTGTAAATGTTAGTATATAAAAAAGTTACTTCTACCTACAGAAGTAACTTTTTGGTTATGCCTTTTGTTTAACTTCACTAACTTTCTTTTCAGCTACAATAAAATGCGGTCTACGTTTTGTTTCATAATAAATACGACCGATATATTCACCAATAACACCTAGGAATATGAGTTGAATACCGCCAATAAATAGTATAGCGGAAATGAGAGTAAAGTAACCAGGAACTTCCACACCACCAAGGATGATTTGAACGAACGTAGTGATTACGTATAAAAGTCCTAAAATGGTTGTTAGTAATCCGAGATATATAGATAGACGTAACGGTTTATTATTAAATGAAATTACACCATCAATTCCGTAATTTAATAATTTCGAGAAGGTCCATTTACTTTCTCCATCAGAACGTAATACATTTTCATATTCAATGATTAATTCGTTATAACCGATCCAAGAAAATAAGCCTTTTGAAAATCGGTTGTATTCACTTAAAGATAATAAAGAATCTACTGCTCTTCGACTTAAAAGTCTAAAGTCACCAATACCGTCTACTAATTCAATATCTACAAATTTATTCATCACTTTATAGTAAAGACGAGAGACGAAAGAGCGAACGGGTGAATCACCAGTTCTTGTTCTTTTTGCAATGACTTGGTCGTAGCCGTCGTTATATCCTTCTAACAGTTCTTTTATTAACGTAGGAGGGTGTTGTAAGTCAGCATCCATAATAACAATTGCATCGCCTGTAGCATATTTTAAACCAGCTAACATTGCAGCTTCTTTTCCGAAGTTTCGACTAAATGATATGTAGTGTACTGACGAATCTGAACTAGCTAAATCACGTAAAATATTTAAAGTATCATCTTTACTACCATCATTAACAAAAACAAATTCATAATCGGTAGTTAATTTATGAATTTCAAGAGAAGTCTCTGAATAAAAGGCTCGAAGCACCTTTTCTTCATTGTAGCATGGTACAACGATTGAAAGAGTCATTTTTGACACTCCTTGTTTGTAGTGGGTTAAAACAATGTTATGCGTTTTTATATGAATCTATCCAATTGGATAGATTCATGATTCATTGATTGCTTATTATTGCTTTTTAAAAGAAAATTTTCGTCGTGCTTTTGGATTTTTGAAAATTAGTAAAGCTATACAGATAATTAGTGAGATGATTGATATAATCATACCTAATTTGAAGTAAGGTGTAACGTAAGTCATTTCGATTACATGTGAACCTTTTGTAATGGGAACACCGATAAAGGCAGAATTCGCTTTCGTAAATTCTGTTTCTTTTCCATCAATTTTTATAGTCCAGCCTTTACTATATGGGACAGATAAATATAAGAGCCCGTCTTTATTTGATTTGATATCCCCTTTTAAATAATTGTTCTTATAATAAATATTTTCAAGCCTATTTTCAGTTAGTTTTTTTGTTTCTTTTTGTACACTTTCATAGTTTACAATATTTGCTTGCAAGTCACCTAATTCATACTCACCTGCCATATCAATAGAGATAGTTAGGTTTTCTGGACGCTCATTGCCCAAATTGTAAACAAACCTTTCTAACGGATAAGAGTATGCACCAGCATCGTCCCCTTTTCCTATCGTTTTTCCATTAACAGTTGCATTGAATGTGCCTGCATTTTTTAATTTTAATTCTATCAGTAGATCACCAGGTGTATCAGGATAATTGATAGGTACAATCATATTTCCAAAGCCATGAACAATTAGTTTATTTTCTTGTTTTTCCATGTTTTCGAATTTTGCTTTTTCCGTTTTAATAGATACTGCCTTTGATTTGAGGTCTTGTTTATTAAAATGGTTTAATGAAAATTCTTTTGTATTATTAACGACAACAGCATGTAATAATAATTGATCACGCTGAGCGAAGTTTAATTTAGAAAATTCTTCTTCACTTATAGCCGAATCATATACATATCCTAACGGTAAAGCATAGTCATTTTTGTAAATATTATATGGTCCTACTTGCTGTAATAGTTTATATCCATAAGGTACATTCTTTGAATCTGTATCAGCACTTAATACGCGATATTTTATACCAAGCATATTTTCGAGTAGTAGTCGACTATCAGCTTGATAAAACATTGAAGGTGTATCGTACATTTGGAATACACCATATTTATTTTTCATAAAGTCATGGACATAATAATTAACTAAGCTTTGATACGTACTTACGCCATGATATCCTTGTAGCATCGGTGTGTTATATTCGCTATATGGATTAAGAATACGATAAAAGTCTTTATCATTTTCTTGTATGTAGCGAATTGCAGCAATTTCTTCTTTATTATCATAGCCTGGTTCGTGTAACTTTTCAGTTGAAATCTGGCTCTGTCCGTAAACGGTGCTAAGTATATTATTCGCATACATATAATTCATAGAAATTGTGCTAACGAGTACATTCAATACAACTAAAAATTGTATGAAAGGTTTGGAAATATAACGCCATAAACATACTGTAATAACAGAAAGAACGACAGTTCCGAGTAAAATGTTATCAACGTCTTGTAAAGGTTTATCAGTTACATTTATATTTGCTTTTCTATAAAATGCATAAATGAATAATCCAATAGACACTAATAAACTTATTAAATAAGGTAATTTGTAGTCTTTCTTATGAATAATCATCCAATCTAGAATGTATGCAATTGTTTGGGCAATTACAAATACAAATAAATAGAACCATCTAGATTGCATTGCTGAAAAACCATTAAACACAGAATATGTATATGGAAGCATAAACAGAATGAACATGAATAACGTAAAGAATACTTTATTTTTAACGAGTTTATCACGTATAAACATTCCAAATACGATTAAGAATAAAATTAAAGCTGGTAAAGCTAATTGATGATTTTCAGCATTATACATGAAGAAAATATTTTCCATTAAATCTTTATAAAATTTATCTTCAAATAATAATGGTATCTCAAACTTTTTTGATAGTCGATCAGCACTAAATACGGCATTAACTGATGGGAGGAAGCAAACGGCGGCTAAACCGAGTGATAATCCATACAATAAACCGATTCTAATATAATAAGTTAGAAAAGAGACAATCGTTTTATTTTGTTGTGTCGCAAAGTATTGGAATAATGCATAAATAAATATGAAAATACTTGTGATAAAAGCAAAATAAAAGTTTGATGCTAACATTAAAGTAGCAGCGATTAGGAAAAGTCCGCGCTTCTTTTCAATAATATATTTATCAAGTCCCCATATTACTAATGGTAAAAATACAATGGCATCAGCCATGAAATCCCATAGTAAAGAGTGGCGGATGAAAGTAATACAACCACCATATATAATAGCAGCAACAAAAGATGAGAATGCTGTTTTATTATGGTAACGTAAAGAACCATACATGAATACCATAGCTAAAAAGTTTTTTAAAATACTCATGTATAATTTCACGTCATATACTTGCTCAAGACTTAGTTTAGGTAGTAACAGTGTAATCCAGAAAAACGGTGATGTGCTGTAATAATAACTAAACTCTCCAAATAAATCTCCACCTAATCCATAATCAAAAGACCAAAAAAGGTTGCCATCTTTAAAGGCATGTTGTAGAAGAAACGTAAAAAAACCAAATTGACGTAACGCATCCCCTGTACCAGAAAAGGCTTGATTAGATGTTAAAAAGAAATAATGAAAAGCAAAAGCGCACAATAATAATATTGGCATAATTATTATTGTTTTCTTGGAAAAGAATTTATTATTCGGCTTTATGCTCATAAAAATTGATAATCCTCCTTTGAAAGTCGTTACATGTAGCAACTAGTTTTTAGGTAGCATATAAAAACACACCAATTTTTAAAGGTGTGTTCTTTAGTTTTAACATGAGAAAATATATATTTTTGTTGAAGCATATATATTTTTACAAGCGTTGAAGTTCATAGTTTACATGTAATTTAGTATAAGGCATTTTCAGAAAGTAAGTCAATTTGAGCTGGAATATATAGCATTTTTTTACTGAAGAAAAATGATGGTATATAAAAAAGCAAAAAGCTTTTCCATTTTTAAATAGGAAAAGCTTTTTGCTTTTAAGCATGTTTGCGAATAAGCTTTTGTTTTATAAATCCTAAAACGAATCCACGTATTTGAGGATCAATTACAATTCCGATTATACCGTATAGTATACCAGTAAGAGTTAAAGCAACTAATGGTGGTAAGTTGATTAATGCAATTCGGTATATACCGTAACTAATAATAAAGGCTAAGGAATTAAATATAATTCCTTTAACTAATAATTGCATGCCTTTACGAATAAAGAGGGTAAATCCAATTAATAGTGTAATTTCGGTAATGATGGCTGCGGCAGCTGCCCCCATCATTCCATATTTACTACCTAATACAATATAACCTATGATGGCAACAACTAATCCAATAGTCATTGTTGTTGCACGTTTCCATTGCTGGCCAATCGTTGTTAAATTATCGGCTAGTGGATAGTTAATTGATTGTAAAATAACCATAAACGCTAGAATAGCAAGAGCGTCACCAGCGGGAGCGTATTTTTCTCCTAATAAACTAACAATCCAGAAACTTGGATCAGCAATAAAGGGGATAGAAATTCCCATTCCTAAAAAAGACATAAGTTTTAATTCAAAACTTGATAATTTTCTATGTTCTTCAATATTTTTCTCATTACCAAAAGCAAAAAGTCTTGGATAAAAAGCAGCTGCAATTACTCCAGGTATTTGATATAGTACAGCAGGTATTTTAGATGCAGCACCAAAGAATCCAACTTGCTTATATGTTGAAACCTTTTCTAATATAATAGGGCCCAATTGTGGTAAGAGCATAATAATGATTCCGTTGATCGTGAAAATAAGTAGTTGATCTAAAATGCCTTTATCCCAACCCTTATGGACTTTCGTGTAACGTATTGTCATTATAAAGGCGATAACACCTGTTACAAGACTAGATACCCCGTACATGGCAGCAACCATCATAAGTGACCATTGGAAAGACATCCCTAGTAATAGGGCAGCAGCAGCTGTTACACCTTGTAGTACAGAAATAATAGCTGTAAATTGCATGCGTTCTGTTACTTGGAAGTAAGCCATACCAACACCTTGTAAGGTTGCTCCGAACATTGTTGGTAGGACAACCCAATATACCATCGCACGTAAGTAAGCATCGGGATAGAAGAACTGGGCAAAAATAGCGAAAAGTACAGAAATTACGATAGCTAATATTAAACGAATACGTAAATAACTACTTATTAGCACACTAATATTAGCATCGCTTCTCGTTCCTTCACGCATAAACGTATGTGTTAAACCTGCATCTGTAAAGTAACAAATAACAGCTGAAACTGCTAACGCAGTTGTAAACATACCGTAATCACTTGGAGAAACATATCTTGCAAAGAAAATTGTTGCAATAGCCAGTACAAAGCGGACAGTAATGTTTCCTACAAAGAGGTAGGATGCGTTTTTTAGAATTTTATTTGTTTTCATGAGAAAAGACCTTTCTATTCTTTAGGACCCGGTTAGTTTGTCCTATTTGTAAATTTAATTTGTTCACAGAAAGAGAGAGTATCGTTATATTTTCAGTTTAAGAAAACAGAAATTTAATTCGTACAAACCAAAGCATTGCATATAGTTTTTTACTACGCTTTCCATTCTTTGAATAGATTTTACGGCAATATTTCCTTATATCTTTTTTGATTAATTGAACTTGTGATTTATCTAATCGAGAGTTTTCTTTAATATATATACAAGCGTTATTGATGACTGTATAAGGGAATAAATAAGTCTCAAGAATCTCAATCAGTGACTGAGGGTCTTTCGTAATGAAGTCTTGAGATTTATTATGTACCCAATCTTTCATACGATTGAATACTTCTAGCTCTTTTGTTGTTTTTAATTCATAATCTTTATACTTAGAAGAAAGATTTCCTTCTGATAAGATTCTATAATAAGTTAAGTATTCATCGACATAACATACATTTGTCAAACTCATAAGTTTAAATAAAAACTCTAAATCTTCTCCCCAACTACATCCTGGTGTAAAACGAATGTTATGATCCATTACGATGGATCGTTTGAAAATCCAAGTACTTGTTTGAGCAACAACTTGATGTGTTAGGAATGCTTTTGCCATATCACCTTTAATAAAGTTTGTTGTATGCTCAAGCTTTTCGCCTGTTTCTTCGTAGAAATTCATATAACCACAATAGCACGCGTCCATGTTGTTTTTATGCATACTCTCGATTTGTTTCTCAATTTTAGTTGGATGCCATAAGTCGTCACTATCAAGGAAAGCGATATATTCTCCGCTAGCATTTTCGATACCTGTATTACGGGCTACCGAAACACCTTGGTTTTTTTGATGAACGTATTTTACTTGCCCTGGGTATTTTTCAGCAAGGTTTTTCACAATAGAAGGTGATTGATCTTTACTTCCATCATCTACAATTACAATTTCAATGTTTTTATATGTTTGATCTAGTATTGACTGCATCGTTTCTTCAATATATTTTTCCGTGTTATACAGGGGTATGACAACAGAAACAAGTTGCTTTTGTTCCATCATAGAATTTTTATCTCCTCAAGTTTTTTATGTCTTGCATCATATATACAAGCCTTTTGGAAGGAAGAAGATTACAAGAACATCTGTATAAGTTTAACGCATATAAACTTTGTAAATCAACTTTCTATTGTTGTACTTTGTATAAAAAGTATTTATTATAGAACGTATTGTGTTGTAAAAATATAGAAATATATTTTGAAAATTATGTATCTGAAGGGAGAAGATGAGATGTTAGGGCGATTTACTCGCAAATCTAATATAATCCTTTTAGGGATTATTATGATAGTCGGTTTTGCACTTCGTTTTGCAACTTTACAAACACATGGTGCAGATCTATCTATAGCTAGCGATGATATAGGTTATCAAAAAACGGCAAATATTTTATTGGAAACAGGGATGTTAACATATCATGAACCAGATAAACCAACGATTCATATTATGCCGGGTTTTCCAGCTTTATTAGCTGTTGTATTTTATTTTTTTGGAAATGGCAGTGAAGGTCTTTTTGTAGCAAAATTAATTATTATCCTATTAGGGGTACTTAGTATTTTGCTAACTTATAAGATTGGTACTTATTTATTGAATTCTGCTGCAGGATTAATAGGTGCTTTCTTATTAGCTGTGTATCCTCCAGAGATTGTTATGGAAAACTTAACTTTAACAGAAGGACCGTTTCTATTCCTTTCATTAGGATTAGTATATTGGAGTTTAAAATTAGCTGATACTCATAAAACGAAACATCTTCTGATTGTATTAATTTTCTACTTTTTAGCACTGTACCTCCGTGTACAAATTGCCTTATATCCAATCTTACTATTTGGGTATCTTTTAATGAAACGCTACCCATTCCGTATTATGATGAAGCAAGCGATTATAAGCATAGGAATAGGACTTATCGTACTTGGACCATGGTGGGCTCGCAATTACATTCAATTTGATAAATTTATCCCACTAACTGCTGGGGCAGGGAATCCGTTATTACTTGGAACGTATCAAGGGAAAGGTTACCCAGAAGGTAAGGATATGGGGGAACTTGAAATAGAGTTACATGCAAAATACCCTAATCTTGAAGCACATGAATTTATGGAATTAGAAGAAAAAATAGCGATTGATAAAATGAAGGAATGGTGGAAAACTGATAAGGAATCTATGATAGAGAGTTATTTAGTTTTGAAGCCAGAAATTCTTTGGAAAAAACCGTATTATTCTATAGAGCATAATATTGAAGTATTCAATGTTTCTGCAAAGGATATGAATGAAATATATAATTTTATTAAGACGACGTTTTTAATATGTACAGTACTTTCATTTATTTTCCTTTTAAAAAGGTGGAGAGAGACTACATTTTTATGGTCAATCCTTTTATTGCAAACAGCTTTAACATGTTTTTATGTTGCATATGAACGATATGCATTACCGTTAATACCATTCTTATTTATTATAATTGGAGTTGGGACCGTGGCAACTGTTATGAAAATTAGTAAATTATTAATTAGAAAAAAATAGTTTGCAATAAAAAACATCTTAATTTTTTTAAAAAATTAAGATGTTTTTTTGTATATATTCATATTTAAATAGAAAACTATTCTTTATCGGTTTCAGGTTGCGTTACTTTTAATTTTTGCTTTAATAACGCATAATCTTGCGTTAACGTTACAAGTTGATGATGTAATTTAGAAATTTTTCTTGTTAAGTCAAAAATTAATATGAAACAGAATAATAGTCCAAATAAGAATAAAACAGATGGAGGATATTCTACGTGTAATAGTTGGCCAATCCAATTTATAATTTTTTCAGTAGAACTTAAAATAGCCATTGCAACACAAACGAAAATCCATAAAATAGCATATTTAGTTTCTAAAGCTCCACGACGAATGGAATTAATAATTAATAAAAATAATAATAGAATGAAGATAAATGAAAAGGTAATTATAGGCATTTATTATCAACCTTTCACAATTTTTTGCATCAATATAGCAAGGCTTACTTTAATCATGTAATATGCAGATTTAAGAGGTGTGATAGAAGATTGTCCCCCTTGACGCTCTTGCATATTTACGGATATTTCATTAATGCGTAATTTTTTCTTTTTTAAATGAATAAGGACTTCTGGTTCTGGATAATCTTTTGGATAATTATGTGCAAAAATCTTAATTACTTCTCTATTGATAGCACGATACCCAGAAGTTGGATCCATAAAGGTTTGTTTTGTTAGTACTTTCAGTAGAGCAGTAAAATAAAAAATACCAATTCTTCTAGAAATACTACCTTTATAGGCTGTTTTCTCTGTAAAACGTGAACCTAGCACCATATCGCATTGGTCTTCAGCAATAGGTTTTATAATTTTGTACAAATCATCAGGATTATGTTGCCCATCAGCATCGAACTGAATCGCAATATCATATCCATTCTCATAAGCGTATTTATAACCAGTTTGTACAGCTGAGCCAATACCTAGGTTATATGGTAAGTTCACAAGGTGAACAGGAAAATCATTTACGATTTGAGCTGTTTTATCATGTGATCCATCATTAATAACGCAAATGCTTAATTCTGTAAAATGCTGTTTTAGTTTTAATAATCTTGTTAATGTATCTGCAATTGCTTCTTCCTCGTTATACGCAGGAATAATAATTAACGTTTTTGGTATTGAAATTGGTACCTCAATAGACATTATCGCACCATCCCTTATATACTTAATTATATTATAGTTATTTTTAAACGAACCTTATCTAATATACCATTAATAGTATAGCAAAATAAAGGAAAAACTGGTGGATTATTTTAGGAGACAAACAGTAAATAAAAGATAAGAGGTGGAATTTTTTACAATAAAAAATACATGCAAGGATGAAATAAACCTGTGCATGTATGAAGTGAGAGTATCGTATTATATATTCCATGGCTTACTTAAAGTTAAAACTTCAGCCATCTCTTTACTTTTTAAACGTCCCTTTTTTCGGTTTTCCGCGCGTTCTAAACCGGTTGTGTGTAACCAATGTTCTTCTTCAGTTTCAGGAAGTACTTGTGGTACGGATGAAGGTTTTCCATCTTTTATTGCCACAAATGTAATGAAGCAAGTAGCAGCAATTCTACGCTCGCCTGCTAATAAGTTTTCTGCGATTACTTTTACGAAAACTTCCATTGAAGATTTCCCTGTATAACATACAAATGCTTCATAACAAACAGAATCAGCTTGGTGAATTGGAGTTAAAAAATCAACTGAATCAATAGATGCTGTTACGCAATGTTTACGACTATGTCTTGCAGCCGCAATTGAAGCAATACTATCAATTTCTGCTAATAATTTCCCTCCAAAAAGTGTTTGGTGATTATTTAAATCGTTAGGAAAAACACGTGTTGTCTTAATTGCTTTAGATTCTCGCATGAATTTCTTTTCCATATATTCAGCCCCTATAGTCTGTTTTCAATCAGAATAATATGTGTAAGCAGATTACTCATATTAGATATTTAATGAAGTAAAGTGTATTCCAAAAGAGGATTATTTAAACTTCTGTATTTGTATTCATGTAACTGAAAGAAAATTTATTTTATCTAAAATGTAGTGTAAAAGAGGATTCGCTTACATTGCAAGTAAAAAGTAATGACTATGTATTTGTCATAGAAATTCCCTATCAGCCGTGTCCCCATTCATGATAGAATCGTTTTGTTATGAATGGAAATAGAGGTGCAATGGACATATGAATCATATACAAACAAATTTTTCATCTTTCTTCAATAAAATTACAATCGGTGCGATGCTCGCATTTTTTGTTTATAGTTGTTGGGCAGCATTTGAGACAAGTAAGCAATTTTTTGGAGGAAGTACAACAAGTGTAACAATCATATTAGCAATTTTCGTCATACTTATTTTGTTAGTGGCATCAATTCTACAATATCGTTTTACAGATAAACAATTTCTTATTTTTCTTATAAGTATATCTATAGTTGTGAGGGTTAGTATGCTGTTATTTGTAGATGCTCCAATAATTGGTGATATGAAAGTGATGTATGAGTCTGCAAAGCAGATTGCAATTGGTAATAATATAGGGACTGTAACTCATTTACCTTTTATTATATATGAGTCGGTAATTATTCGTATATTTGGTGATTCATTATTCGCTTTACAACTATTTAATGTGCTATTTTGCACAGGAACAGCATTATTTATTTATCGTATTGCGGGAATGGTTTTTGGAGAAGAATGCGGTCGTATTGCTTCTATCTTTTATGCTCTGTATATTCCAAATATATTCATGAGTTCCGTATTAACTCCTGAATCACTTGCAATATTTTTATTTTATTTTGCTTGTTACATACTTTTATATAAAGGATTAGATCATCCTTATATGTGGGTGTTTTCAGCGATTTTATTTGCATTTAGTAATATGGTTTTCCCAATGGGATTATTTCTTCCTATTTTTATTACGGTATATGTATTATTAATCGAAGTATTTCAATCAGCAACGAAACAAAAGGTGTTACTAAAAATGATAGGGATACTTATTCTATTTTATAGTGCCCATTTTAGTGTGAATTATGGAATTAAGGCAATGGGATTGTCACAATATACGATTTCAAATGAGACGTATGTTCAATCTGTTTTAATTGGAAAGACGCAACATGAAGAAAAAATATCGAAAAATCAAAGTGTAACAGAGCATATTGATCAAAAGTTAAAAGAGATTGAGGGAGAAAGATTTAAACTTTTAGAGCCGATGATAAATCAGTTTTCAGATGAAGGGGTAAATTCTATTCTTTTCAAATGTGAAAAACTGATATATATAGCCGTAACATTGTTTATGACTATAGCTCTATTACACTTCCTTATTAAGAAACAACAAAATGAGGGATATATGTTGTTCTTATTTTTAATTAGTGGCTACGTATTGTTAAAGCTCTTTCAAGTAGATATGGCATATTACAATGTAATTATGCCGGCATTGTTCATTTTGCAGAGCTTTGGTGTTTATATGAGTTATGTGTATTGTCAAAAAATATTTTTCAGAAAATAAAAAGAATCCATTCTGGATTCTTTTTTTGATGGAAGATGAAATTTAGTAGTCAGTGCAGATGAAAAGTATGCCTGACTTGAATTTGATCCCGCTATTTTCCAGGCAGTAAGACCCCCACCTCAAAATCAGCGAAAGCAAAGAAGTTAGGTGGGGGGCGGGCTGCCCGTAAAAGCCCGATTGGTGAGGGCTGATAATCAACGGGGGATGAACAAAACCCCCGTTGATTAAAGTTTCACTTTATCTTATCGATTTAGTTCTAGTTGTAAATTATCGGCTGTTAGAGCCATTTGTGAGGAATCATCTTGAATTCCTTTCATTACTTGTGAAATAGCTTGTAGCTCGTGTTCAATTTTCTTATTCTGTTCTTTTGAGTTAGACATATCTTTTACAATTTCTTGGAAGTATCGATCTGTTGCTGACATACTATCCGTTCCTTCCGATACGAGAGAGCTAATTTGTTTCACGGAAGACGAGACACGGGTAATTTGTTCATTTGTTTTTTCAACGAGCTTTGTAACGTTAAATATAGATTCTTTCGTTTGCTCTGATAATTTTCGAATTTCACCAGCAACAACAGAAAACCCCTTCCCAAATTCTCCAGCACGTGCAGACTCGATAGCTGCATTTAGTGCGAGTAAATTGGTTTGCTCCGCAATCGATTTAACAATATCTATGATTTCATTAATTTTGTTAGAAATATTAAGGAGTTCATGAGTATCTGTAATAATCGTTTCCATATTCATTTGAATAGATCCCATTCGTTTGTTTTGCTGGTTTAATTGTTCTTTCCCTTTATTGGCTTTTTCTTCAGATGTTGTAGCTAATGATGTACCTGTTTTAGCAATCTCTACAATAGTTTCAGATTTGGCGGTTAGTTTTTGAATAGAAGAGCTTGTTTTTTCAGATACAGCAGCTAGTTCTGTTGCGATATGCGTAATTGTCATAGCAGTTAGTTCTTTTTCTTTCTCATGCTCTTTTTGCATTCTTTCATATTCAGATTCATAAGCTGCAAGAACAAGTTCTTGTTCAAGAGTAAATAATTTATTTATAACATTTATAGAATAGGAAAAATCATCGATTGTTGTTATTTTTGTTTGCAAAATCTTCATGATAGAGCGGAACAATTCTTGATAAGCAGCAGTATACCATTTTCGATGTAAACCAATTTGTACATGCCTTTTGGCAATCCTAACACGCTGTTCAATAAAATCTTCATGCATATTGCCGCTGAATAATTCTTTAATATGTGTTTTTAAAGTTTGTTTTAGTTTTGGAATAGAGCTGTAACGTTCAATAATAGTAATTAAATTAGGTTGTTTTGTAATGTTGGCATAGAATTTTTCAGTAATCCAATCAATTTCTGCATAAATAAAAGGCTGTAGTACTTTTACAACTTGTAAATCTTCTTTTGAAATATGTAGCATATCCATTTGAATTTTTAATTCAGAATTAGTAGGGACATTAAAAGTTATTTGTTGGTCCTTACTTAATTCGATTATACTGGCATTTGTTTTATTAATATTTTTTTTGAAAACCCCAAGCATCATTCTTCCCCCTGTATATAAAACGTTTTCAATTTTAAAACTAATATAGAGTAATTATATATGCTTATATATAATTACTCTATATTAGTTCGTTGAATAGTATATAAATTAAGAGAATTCTATCTAGAATTCTCTTAATGGCCTTTATTAATTTTAGCATGTGTTTTAAAGAAAACAGGGAAATGAACATTATATATTACAGTGACGACACGAATAATGAATGTTACTAATAAACAAACATAGAAAGCTAACACGTGCGCCCCCATAGCGTGTGTGATTAGGAAGCTAATTGCTCCTAAGATAGAAGCGATTGCGTAAATCTCTTTTCGGAATACGTAAGGGATATCTTGAGCACAAATGTCACGCAAAATACCGCCTCCAATACCTGTAATGACTCCCATTGAAACAACTAGAAATGAGGCGTCAACATGATGTGACATTGCCGCATTTGCACCAATAGCTGTAAAAACACCTAAGCCAACAGCATCAGAAAGCATAATAACGACTTGAAGTTTATTGATGCGCTCAAAAAACATACAAGTAAATAATGCTGATAATACACTTACGAAAAAGTAAATGGGTTTTACAAATGCGACAGGGGGCAGGTTACCAATCATGATATCACGAATAATACCGCCGCCGAGCGCAGTAGCTACAGCTAAACAAAGGACACCAAATAAATCTAAATCTTTTTTTAAACCAACTAATGTACCAGAAATGGCAGCGGCGATAATGCCAAGAAACGTAAATATATCGATTAATAACATGGCCTTAATCCCTTCCTCTTAAAGATGTTCCAGAGAAAAAATATACACTAAAGTATTGGAAATAACAATTACTTTTCGCTACATGTAGAAAAACGGATAAAATTCATAAAGAAAGCGTTTGAAAATGTTTGGAAAATAGCCATAAAGTAATTTGAAAAAGATATGAAAAGATTAATTTTACATTTTTTGATGTTGTTTATTTGTTAAAACATTACAATTATAGGTAGGTTATTTATATTTGTATAAAATGATAAAAAAATATTTATATACTGACAAAAATAAGGGGGTGGTTGTTAGATAGATTTTATAAAAATAGGGGAGTATAGCTAAAGGACGATAATTTCTATTACTGATTAATACTTGTCCTGGCTAGTTTTAGCTGGAAAAATAGTTCTCGATTTGAATATGAGTTATGTTATAATTGCTAGGTGTGTTTGAATGATAAAAAATTATGATTAAAAGATAATGTTAAGATTTTGTATGGAGGTCTTGGAATGTTAGCAAATCAAGCTAGGGTTAGATTTGAGCATTTTTTGCTCTTTTTTATTATTTTACAGCCTGTTTTAGATTTATTAACGTCTCTTAGCATCACTTTATTAAAGTCAAATGCTACCGTTGGAATTTTAGTAAGATTCCTTATTATGGCTGTTGGTGGTATTTACATTTTAATTCAGGCAAAAGAGAAGGAAAATAGAAAGTTTTTAATTTATCTTATATTGTTAGCCGGAGTTTTAGGGATAGGATTTATTAATAACAAACTAGTTAAGGATCCTATTGTACTTAGTGAAGAGGTTAAATTCGTTGCGAAAGCATTATATATATATATCATGCTGGGATCATACATTTTAGCTTTAAAATCATTGAAAAAGACAGTTAATATTAGTGATAAGGTTCGAAATAGTATTGTATATTCTACATTAATCATTAACGCAATTATGGTTATTTCTATTTCAACATCTACTGACTTTGGTAGTTATGAATGGATGAAGGTTGGTTCTCGAGGTTGGTTCTATGCAGGGAATGAACTAGGTTCAATCTTAGCTATTATTTTCCCTATTGTAGTACTATATTCTATTCAAAAAACAAAGAGCTGGAAACACATTCTATATTGGATTCCATCACTTTTAATGATTTATTCGCTAATTCAAGTTGGTACAAAAGTAGGAATGGGCTCAATTGGTGCTACGTTAGTGGCAGCAATCGGGATTATTTTACTACAATTATTATTTGATAGAAAAAATCCGAACAAAAAATCCCTTGCACTTAATGCAGTAATTGCTATTGTCCTATTAGCTGGTGTAGTCGGAACGTTTAAACAAACGCCATTAGCACAAAATATGGGTATTCACAATAATTATTTATCAGAGCAAAATGTGGCGCAGCAAGGTCAAAAAGAAAAAGAAATTAAAGAGAAGCTGAAAAAAGAGCAAGAACTTAAAGCAAAAGAAGAAAATCATCATAAAGTTGAAAAGCCAGAAGAAAAGGCGAAGATAGAAGAGGAAGTTAAGAAAGAGCTTGAGAAAGAGCAAAAGAAAGAAAATCAAGAAAATCTTATTTTCAGTGGACGTCAAGTATATGAAGAAAGACATAAACAGTTCTTTAAAGAAGCGCCAATGTCACAAAAGTTATTAGGAATGGGTTATGCAGGTAACTTTAAATACAATGAACAAAAGCAGCCAGATCCAAAACTAATTGAAATGGACTTCCATGATTGGTTTTATGATTTCGGGATTATTGGCTTTGTATTACTAATGATTCCATTTATTTATTACGGGCTAAGAATTCTACTAGCATTTGCTACGAGATTTAAGGACATATTTAATATAAAATATGGAATGATTTCAGCAAGCTTATTGTTAGCGTTAGGTATTGCTTATATTGCAGGACATATTTTAACAGCACCAGGAGTTGGGATTTACTTTGTAGTGGTGTTAGCTTATCTAATAGTAGACCTAGAAATTGAATGATAAAAATAAAAGCTAACTTTTGTTAGCTTTTATTTTTTAGTACAGTAAAATAAAAATAGATGGAAACGTAGCGAGGATTTAAAGGAGGAAAAAATATGAAAATATTGCATATGAATGCAGGAGCAGAAGATGGAGGAGGGAAAACACATATTATTTCACTTCTCGATCAGTTTCCAACTGGTGAAGTAGAATTAGCAGTATTTGAAGATGGAATTGTTGCGAAGGAAGCAAGGGAGTTAGGGATAAAAGTCCATGTGTTTTCACAAAAATCGCGCTATGATTTATCCATTTTAAAGAATATAAGTGAATTTATTAATAAAGAAAAATTTGATGTAGTCCATACACATGGCCCTAGGGCTAATTTCTATGTTTCTTTAATGAAAAAGAGAATAAAGGCAAAATGGGTAACGACTATTCATAGTGATCCATTTCAAGACTTTACTAAACAGGGCTTAAAAGGTTGGATTTTTACGAAATTAAATTTGAAAGCCTTAAAAAATATAGACTTATTTTTCGTTGTAACAAATAGATTGAAAAAAAGCCTGGCAGCATTAGGTATTTCAAATGAAAAGATGCATGTTATTTATAATGGAATTGAATACGATAAGGAAAAAGCAGAAGGCTATAATAAAAAAGAAATGTTCAATATTGATGAAGATGTATTTACGGCAATCCAAGTAGCACGATTACATCCTGTCAAAGGACATGAAGTTTTATTCGATGCGTTACAACAAACAAAATTAGAGAAAATTAAAGTATTATTAGTTGGCGATGGCCCATTAGAAGAAAATCTAAAGTCATTAGCTACTGAAAAAGGGATTAACGATAAAGTAGAGTTTTTAGGACATCGTCAAGATGTAAAACAATTATTTGCGTCGTCACATATAAATTTATTAACTTCCCATAGTGAAGGGTTCCCACTAGTTTTATTAGAAGCGGCAAATCAACGCGTACCATCAATTGTGACTAGGGCTGGAGAAATTGAACCATTAATCGTAGATGAAACTTACGGATGGATTGTGCCAACAGGTGATGGAAAGGCATTAGCATTAGCTTTAGAAGAAGCGTATGATAAGTGGAAAACTGGAGAGTTAGCAGCAATGGGTAAACATATTTATGAGCATGCTACTATGAACTTCTCACTTCAAAAACTATATGAAGATACAAAGGAAACATATAAGCAATTAATAGCGAAAAACTTGTAATGATAGAGAGGATAGTTAACTATGGCAGTACAAACAGTTGATATTCTAGGCGTTCCTTTTTCTACAATGACAATGGATGAAACGGTCCAATATTTAAAAGAACAACTAGAAGCGGAGCGAACTCATACGTTTCAGGTAGTAACAGCAAACCCTGAAATTGTTATGTGCGCAAAAAAGGATGAAAAGTTCTATCAAACATTATTGAATACAGATTTAATTACACCTGATGGTATTGGGGTTGTAAAGGCAAGCGGGATGCTTGGTACACCTTTAAAAGAACGTGTAGCAGGTTTTGATTTAATGTGTAATTTACTTGCGAAGTTATCAGAAGATAGTAAGCCGGTATCTGTTTTCTTATTAGGTGCAAAGCCGCATGTTGTACAAGCTGCAGCAGATCATTTAACAAAGACATATTCAGCTGTATCCATCGCCGGTATACAAGATGGTTATTTTAAACAAGAAGACGAAGAGAATATTATTTCTCGCATTCAAGAAGCAAAACCAGATTTATTACTTGTTGCACTTGGTTTCCCGAGACAAGAGAACTTTATCCAAAACAATAAGCATCGTTTAGAAACGAAAATGGCTGTTGGAGTAGGTGGAAGTTTAGACGTATGGGCTGGAGAGGTAAAACGTGCACCAAAATGGATTCAAGCGATTCATTTAGAGTGGTTTTATAGATTATGCAGTAATCCAACACGCTGGCGTCGTCAGTTAGTATTAGCGGAATTTTTAAAAGAAGTAATGCGTTCGAAAAAGTAGCGAAATATCGCTGCTTTTTTTATTTGTTCATTTTTAATAAATTGAAACTTTAATCAGTGAGGCATCCCCACAGATTATTAGCTCTCACCAATCGGGATAGACGTTTTACTTTTTGGGAATGATGAAGGAGAATTTTTTACACAAAAGTATTTTACTTATACAATTCACACATGTAAAATGATGTGTAAAGACACCTGTGTGAGGAGGACTTCTAGTGGGCAAGGTTAAAGAAATTTCGAAGCGCAAACTACTAGGTATAGCTGGGCTTGGATGGCTATTTGATGCAATGGATGTTGGAATGCTTTCATTTGTAATGGTAGCCTTGCAAAAGGATTGGGGATTAAGTACGCAAGAAATGGGCTGGATAGGCAGTATTAACTCAATCGGTATGGCAGTAGGAGCGCTTATTTTTGGGATACTATCAGATAAAATAGGGCGAAAATCAGTCTTTATTATTACATTATTATTATTTTCTATCGGTAGTGGTTTAACTGCATTAACAACAACACTTGCGATGTTTCTCGTTTTACGCTTTTTAATTGGTATGGGGCTTGGCGGAGAGCTTCCGGTTGCCTCTACACTAGTATCAGAGAGTGTTGAAGCGCATGAACGTGGGAAAATTGTTGTGTTATTAGAAAGTTTTTGGGCAGGTGGATGGCTAATTGCAGCTCTTATCTCGTATTTTGTTATTCCTAAATATGGTTGGGAAGTTGCGATGGTATTGAGTGCAGTTCCAGCATTATATGCTTTATATTTAAGATGGAATTTACCGGATTCCCCAAGGTTCCAAAAAGTTGAAAAAAGGCCATCTGTTATTGAAAATATAAAATCAGTTTGGTCTGGGGAATATCGTAAAGCAACAATTATGCTATGGATTCTATGGTTTTGTGTTGTTTTTTCCTATTATGGAATGTTCCTTTGGTTACCGAGTGTAATGGTGCTAAAAGGATTTAGTTTAATAAAAAGTTTCCAATACGTACTTATTATGACATTAGCTCAACTTCCAGGATATTTCACAGCTGCTTGGTTTATTGAACGTCTCGGTCGTAAATTTGTTTTGGTTACGTATTTAATCGGGACAGCTTGCAGTGCTTATTTGTTTGGGGTTGCGGATTCATTAACAGTATTAATCGTGGCAGGTATGTTACTATCCTTCTTTAACTTAGGTGCTTGGGGAGCATTATACGCCTATACACCTGAGCAGTATCCAACGGTTATTCGTGGTACAGGTGCAGGAATGGCAGCGGCATTTGGTCGTATTGGTGGTATTCTTGGGCCACTATTAGTGGGATATTTAGTTGCCTCAGAAGCTTCACTATCATTAATATTTACGATTTTTTGTGGATCAATTTTAATTGGTGTATTCGCTGTAATAATACTTGGACAGGAAACGAAGCAACGAGAATTAGTATAAAGTGAAAATTTGAACGTATCCCTGACCGTTTATTATCCTACACTACTCGGATCTTTATAGGCAGTTAGTGCGGGATAAAAGGGGAGAGGAAACCGAAGTGGTTTCCTTTTTTCTGTTTTTTTAGATAAATAATGGTATAGTAAGAAAAAGGGATTATTTCTTATAAAAGCGAATGTATACAACAGGACATATGGACAAAGAATTAGGTGGTTGAAGAAATGAAAATTTTACTGATTATGGAAGAGGCAGAAGAGAGAAGAGAGTTAGCTGAAAATTTCACTGAAAATATGAGAAATGTAGAATGTTTTGAAGCAAAGACAGGAACAGAATCTTTATTTATGATGAAAAAACATATACCAGACTTTGTTTTTTTAAGTTCCAAATTACTAGATGGTACTGGTTTTGAATATGCAAGTTTATTACGAGAAATAAATTGCTATACAAAATTTATTTTTGTAGGTGAAAACATAGAAGAATCTATTACAGCTTTTCGTTTCCAAGCATTTTATTATTTATTGCGACCATTTCGT
Source organism: Bacillus sp. ISO11 (assembly GCF_003458115.1). Classification (NCBI taxonomy): domain Bacteria; kingdom Bacillati; phylum Bacillota; class Bacilli; order Caryophanales; family Bacillaceae; genus Bacillus; species Bacillus sp. ISO11. The sequence continues at coordinate 86,761 of NZ_QXCO01000015.1, forward strand.
GAAGAAGATTTACAATTTCTTTTATATAAAATAGATAAAGAACAAGGTGAGAAAGCAAAGAGTTATTTGCGGAAACTACCGATAGAAAGTCAAGAGGGTATACGATATATTCTCCCAGAAGATATTGTATATGTAAGTAAAAATAAAGAAAATAAAACTGTTTCAATTTACACAACGAATAATCAGTATATTTCAACATATACACTTCAGGAATTAGAAAATAAGCTAAATGCATATGATTTTTTACGTGTACATAAAAGCTATTTAATTAATATGTCATATGTAAAAGAACTGAAACCTTATTATAATGGCACGTATAATTTATATTTAGATAGGTATGATGAGCAACCGATTCCAGTCAGTCGTAATTATGTAAAACGCCTTCGAAATAACATTGAATTATAGTAGGTAATGAGAGTATTTTAACATGATAAACTGAAAATCCTTCATGATAGGGAGGATTCAAGTTAAATATTCAGAAAATTTAGTACAATCTCCACTAAGAAATAGTATTGGGGGAATTGTATGTGAAGACATTGAAATCGATCTTACTTTGGGGCATTATTACAGCAGTAGGAGCAGGCGCTTTTGGGGTAGTAGCTTTATCACAAGGTGAAACCATTAATGCTGTATGGCTCTTAGTAGCTGCCGTATGTGTATATGCAGTTGCTTATCGCTTTTATAGTAGATTTATAGCGAGAAAGGTTTTTAATTTAGATGATAATCGGCAAACACCAGCCCATACATTAAACGATGGGAAAGACTATGTTCCAACAAATAAGTGGGTATTGTTTGGACATCACTTTGCAGCGATTGCTGGGGCGGGACCTTTAGTAGGACCGATTTTAGCAGCACAAATGGGATATTTACCAGGAACCATTTGGATTATTGTTGGGGTAGTTGTTGCGGGGGCTGTCCAAGATTTTGTCATTTTATTTGCTTCGATGAGACGTAATGGTAAATCGTTAGGAGAAATGATTAAGGATGAGATTGGACCTGTTACAGGACTAATTGCAATGATAGGTATTTTAGGAATTATGATTATTTTATTAGCAGTATTAGCGTTAGTCGTAGTAAAGGCACTAATCGGAAGTCCTTGGGGAATGTTTACGATAGCAGCAACGATTCCTATCGCTATTTTAATGGGAGTTTATATGCGCTATATTAGGCCTGGTCGTGTTGGAGAAGGATCAGTAATTGGTATTATCCTACTTATTTTATCTCTTGTTGGAGGACAGTATGTAGCAGAAAATCCAACACTTGCAAGTATGTTCACATTTAGTGGTGAAACAATTGCTATTATGCTTATTGTATATGGATTTATCGCATCGGCATTACCAGTTTGGATGCTTTTAGCACCACGTGATTATTTAAGTACATTTTTAAAAGTCGGAACAATTGTAGGGTTAGCAATCGGTATCTTAATTGTAGCACCAGATTTACAAATGCCAGCAGTTTCGAAATTTATTGATGGAACTGGTCCTGTGTTTTCTGGAAACTTATTCCCGTTCTTATTTATTACTATTGCTTGTGGTGCAGTGTCTGGATTCCATGCTCTCGTTTCATCAGGTACGACGCCGAAGATGATCGAGCAAGAGGGACACGCACAGGCAATCGGTTATGGAGCAATGTTAATGGAGTCGTTTGTAGCAGCGATGGCGATGATTGCGGCTTGTGTATTAACACCGGGAACGTATTTTGCAATTAATAGTCCCGCAGCACTTATCGGTACAGATGTTTCGCAGGCAGCTCAAGTTATTTCCTCATGGGGATTTGCTATTACACCAAATGAACTAAAAGATCTCGCTGTAAATGTTGGAGAGCAAACAATTTTATCACGTACAGGTGGTGCGCCAACATTAGCGATAGGTATGGCATATATTTTCTCACAAGTAATAGGTGGAACGGCCATGATGGCATTTTGGTATCATTTTGCGATTCTCTTTGAAGCTCTATTCATTTTAACAACAATTGATGCCGGAACGCGTGTCGGCCGATTTATGATTCAAGATATTTTAGGGCATGTATATAAGCCATTTGGGAAAACGGATTCTACATTAGCGAATGTAATCGCTACAACATTATGTGTATTAGGGTGGGGATATTTCTTATACCAAGGGGTAATAGATCCGCTCGGTGGAATTAATACATTATGGCCACTTTTCGGTATTGCAAATCAAATGCTAGCAGGTATTGCATTATTACTTGGAACGACAATTTTGTTCAAAATGGGAAAAAAGGCGTACGTTTGGGTAACACTGATTCCAACTGTCGGGTTGCTGATTGTAACGATGACGGCGGGATATCAAAAGCTATTTCATGAAAATCCTAAAATTGGATTTCTATCGCATGCAAAGGTATTTCAGGGAGCATTAGATGAGGGAAAAGTGTTAGCGCCAGCAAAAAATGTTGCTCAAATGAAGCAAATTATTTTCAATGATTATATCGATGCAGCGCTTTGCGGAATTTTTATGATAGTTGTAATCGCTGTGTTAATTTCAGCACTTCGAATTTGGATCCAAGTATTAAGAAATAAGCCAATGCCGTTAAAAGAGGCACCATATATTCCTAGAGATGAAAGTGAGTCGAGGAACTATGCTTAAAAAGTTGTGGCAAGTATGGGGTGAAAGAAAACGCTTTATTAGTTTGCTCGTTGGGGTACCAAGTTATGAAGTATATGTGGAGCATATGAAAAAGCATCATCCTGAAGAAGAGGTTGTATGTCAAAAGCAATTTTTTGCTGAGGCACAAGAAGCAAGATTTAATGCAAAGGGTGGAAAAATATCACGCTGTTGTTAATGAAAAAGGGCGAGTTTTCGCCCTTTTTATTTTTTTGCTGTTTCACGTGGAACAGCAAAAATAAACAAAATATTTGGGAATTAAAGGTATTTCGTATACAATAAGGTGAGGAAGGGGATAGATGGAAAAGTAGGGAGATTATTTTATGTTAAGGGACTTATTTGTAAATACAACAATTATTCTTTCCTTTATTTTTATTGGAGGTCAGCTTTTAAGGGATAAGCCGTTAAAAGAAGGATTCTCTTTTGGGCAGAAATGTGTAGTAGGCATTTTTACTGGGATACTAGGTATAGTATTAATGTATTTCAGTGTTCGTGTTGGTACCATTCTATTGGATTTACGCTACTTAGCTGTTATTCTAGCTGTTATTATTGGAGGACCGATAGCGAGTACCATAACAATTGGTATGATTTTAGTAACTAGGCTGTTGTTTATGGATTATTCATTAGCTTCTCAAGTGGCTTTTTATACAATCATTGCGATAGGAATAGGGAGTATCTTTATTTCGCGCATGAAGCTTTCTTTAGGGGGAAAGTGGGTATGGTTACACACATATATTTTATCTATTCTAATCCCAGCGTTATATATATGGTTAATTAAAGAGATCCACATAGTGGGATTATATTTAATTTCTAGTATTATTACAGGTTACATAACATTCATAAGTGCAAATTATGTTTTACAATCCAATGAGTTATTTCAAAAGATGAAACAATACGCAACGATAGATGCATTGACAGGTTTAGGAAACGTAAGACAGTTTGATTTAGAGATGAATCGTCATATTAGTAATAAGAACATGAAAAATGATTCGTTTTGTTTACTACTTATAGATATTGACCACTTTAAGTATGTAAATGATACGTACGGGCATCCTGCAGGGGACGAAGTGCTAAAACAAGTAGGATGTATTTTACGAGAAACTTCACAATTTCCAGATTTGGCTTTTCGAAAGGGTGGAGAGGAGTTTGCGCTTTTGATACCGAATAAGGGATTAGCTTACGGAATTCTTACGGGCGAGCAAATTCGTACAGCTGTTGAAAGTCACTCATTTCAATTGTTAGATGAAACGAAAATAAAAATTACAGTTTCGGTGGGGGTTTCAGAATATGAAGGATCACCGGAGCAATTTATTCAAGCGGCAGATGATGCGTTATACTACTCGAAACGAAATGGTAGAAATAAGGTCAGCTCTGTATCTTAAAGATAAGATGACCAGAAGACATAAAGCTTATAAAAAACACTCACAGAGGCAATGTATGAACTTTGTGAGTGTTTTTTATTTATATATTAGACAAGTTCTTTTGATACAACAAATTTACGATATGCACCATGGTGAGTTGGACCTACGTATTCGTTAATTTTGAATGAGTAACGAATAGCAGCTGTGATGAATTCTTTAGCAGTTTTTACTGCTTCTTTCACAGGTTTTCCTTTTGCAAGTTCTGCTGTAATTGCAGCAGAATATGTGCAACCTGCGCCGTGTGTATTTGTCGTATCAATTTTTTCTGATTCTAGAAGGTCGAATGTTTCTCCATCATATAGGACGTCGATTGCAGTTTCCGTACCAAGTTTGCTACCGCCTTTAATTAGGACGTATTTCGCACCTAAAGCATGGATCTTTTTCGCTGCTTCTTTCATGTCTTCAAGAGAATTAATCTTTACGCCACTTAATTGGTAAGCTTCAAATAAGTTTGGTGTTACAACTAATGCCTTTGGAACAAGAACGTCACGTAAGCAATCATTCGTTTCAGGATGTAATGCTTCATCAGCACCTTTACATACCATAACAGGGTCAACTACTACATTTTTGAAATTGTGCTTTTCGATTGTTTCTGCAACCATTTCAATAATTTCTACTGATCCAAGCATACCTGTTTTTAAAGCGTCTACGCCAACACCTTCAATTGTTGTTTCTAATTGTGGTTTTAATGTAGAAGCTGGGATTGGAAATACGTTATGTGCCCAACCGTTATGTGGATCCATCGTTACGATTGTTGTAAGAGATGTCATTCCGTATACGCCCAGTTCTTGGAATGTTTTTAAATCTGCTTGTATACCAGCACCGCCACTTGTGTCAGAACCAGCGATAGTAAGTGCTTTATTTAATGTCATTATGAAAGCCCCCTCGAGTGATATAATGAAAACTATGTTCTCACCATTATATCAATGTTACGAATAAGTACAAAGTGAAAAGTAGATGATTTATTTTAAGAGCTATTTAAAATCTTGTATGCAGGAGACTGAGTATGTTTCGAGATAATCGTACAAATGAATTAGTTATATTAAAGGAAATTGCAGAAACATTAAATACATCAAATGATACATATCATGTATTGCAAGCTGTCCTAGAGAAATTACTAAGTGTAACAGGTTTAACGACAGGATGGATTTTTCTTGCGGATGAAAATGGGAAGTATACGAAGTTAATTGATTATCAATTACCAGAGGCACTTACATATGAAAATAAACGCCCGATGTGCGAAGGTGAATGTTGGTGTTTACGAGGTTTTGTAGATGGAAAATTAGAGAGAGCCGTTAATATTATTGAATGTAAAAGAATTAATAATGCAATTGAATATAATTGGGGGGATACGGAGGGCATTCTTCATCATGCTACGGTTCCTTTAAAAGCTGGGGGAGAAAAATTTGGGTTGTTAAATGTTGCAAGTCCGGGTAAAACACATTTTTCAGAAGAAGAATTAGTATTACTCCAATCGGTTGCCTTCCAAATTGGTACGGCTTTAAAGCGAACAAAATTATATGAAAATGAAAAGAGAAGAGCACATTATTATGTGAAATTAGAGCGTTTCATTCAAGATTTAAAAACGATTCATAAGTTTAATGTACTACCTGAAAAAGTGGTAAATCACGTAGGTGAAGTATTTCAATGGAATCAAGTAGCGCTTTTTATTAGGGAGGAAAAAGAATTATCTCTGCGAGCGTCTTACGTTCAGGAAGAGTTAAAAGAGGATATAAAAGAGGCGGCCAAGAGGGCGTTAGAACAAGATGAACCAGTTCTAATAAAACATCAAATAGGACATAATGTACATCTAAATCGAGCTGTTATTGCTACACCAATACATATTCAAAACCATATATTTGGTGTTTTATGTGTTAGCCTGAATAATGGAGAGTTTGATGCTAATACAATAGACGTAATTCAAGCATTATCGAACCATGTTTCGTTAATAATAGAGAATTTGAGGTTAAATGAGCAGCGCCGTGAACTTGTGCGAATGGAAGAAAGAAATCGGTTAGCAAGAGATTTACATGATTCTGTTTCGCAAAAATTATTTTCATTAACCTTCATGACAAAAGGCGCCGAGGCAGTTTTAAAAGGTAAAAATGAAAAGGTAGATCAATCTTTGCATGAGATGCGTGAACTTGCGCAAGGAGCTTTGAAAGAAATGAGGACATTAATTTGGCAGCTTCGTCCGGCGGGATTAGAAAAAGGATTATTGCCAGCTCTAAAGCAGTACGGTGAAAATTTGGGACTGAAAATTAGGGAGCAAGTTACGGGTGTTCGTGATTTACCTCGTGTAGTAGAAGAAGCTTTGTGGCGCATAGGCCAAGAAGCACTGAACAATGTAAGTAAGCATGCAGGTATAAAAGAAGCGACGATTTATTTTACAGTGAATGAGAAAAATGTATCATTAGAAATAGTTGATCAAGGAAAGGGATTTGTGGAAAAGAATATAAAAGAAAAGAAATCACTAGGTATGATTACGATGCGTGAAAGAGTAGAATTAGTTGGTGGAACAATTAAAATTGTAAGTAGTAATAAACGAACGAGCGTAAAAGTAAATGTACCATTATGATGTGAAAATGAGGGAAGTTTGTGAAAATAAAAGTATTGTTAGTTGATGATCATACAGTCGTTTTAAAAGGATTAGCATTTTTCTTAAGTACACAGGAAGATTTAGAGTTAGTTGGAGAAGCGAATAATGGGAAAGAAGCGTTAGTGAAAGTAGGAGAAACAACTCCCGATGTTATATTAATGGATTTATACATGCCTGAAATGGATGGTGTTGAGGCGACGGCATATATTAAAAAAGAGTATCCAAATGTGAAAGTAATTGTATTAACTAGCTTTTCTGATCAGGCGCATGTGTTACCTGCATTAAGGGCTGGAGCAAGTGGGTATATTTTAAAAGATGTAGAACCAGATCAGCTTGTTGAGGCTATTCGAAGCGCATATAAAGGTAATATTCAATTACATCCGGATATAGCAAATGCTCTTCTCTCTCAAACATTACCTGTAGAAGAAAAGGAAGAAGAACCTTCTATTCAAGTGGATGTGCTAACAGCGAGAGAAAATGAAGTATTGCAGCTATTAGCGAAAGGGATGAGCAATAAGGAAGTTGCATCTGTTTTAGTTATTACAGAAAAGACGGTTAAGGCGCATGTAAGTAGCATTTTGAGTAAGTTGAATTTATCTGATCGTACGCAAGCGGCATTATATGCAGTGAAAAATGGAATTGTATAAGACGAAAGTCGTAAGACCAAGTTCGCCTTTGGAAGGTGGACTTTTTTTATGGAAAAATACGTCTATGTGAGGACGAAATTGTCATTATATAAAGATAAAATATGTTTGTAAGCAACAAAACAACAATTACAAGGGATACCTTTTTTGAAAGCATATAACAACATAAGAGTGAGTACTAGGAGGAATAAATAATGGCAACAGTTTTATTCGTTAAAGCAAATAACCGTCCAGCGGAACAAGCAGTTAGTGTAAAATTATATGAGGCATTTTTAGCAAACTATAAAGAAGCACACCCAAATGATACAGTAGTAGAACTTGATTTATATAAAGAAGAATTACCATATGTAGGCGTAGATATGATTAATGGTACATTCAAGGTAGGTAAAGGATTTGATTTAACAGAAGAAGAGGCAAAAGCAGTAGCAGTTGCTGATAAGTATTTAAATCAATTCCTAGAAGCTGATAAAGTTGTTTTCGGCTTCCCATTATGGAACTTAACGATTCCAGCAGTATTGCACACATATATTGATTATTTAAACCGTGCTGGTAAAACGTTCAAATATACGCCAGAGGGTCCAGTTGGCCTAATCGGAGATAAGAAGATTGCATTATTAAATGCAAGAGGCGGCGTATATTCAGAAGGTCCAGCAGCTGAGGTAGAAATGGCTGTTAAATATGTAGCAAGTATGATGGGCTTCTTCGGCGCAACAAACATGGAAACAGTAGTTATTGAAGGGCATAACCAATTCCCAGATAAAGCAGAAGAAATCATTGCTGCAGGTCTTGAAGAAGCAGCTAAAGTAGCAAGTAAATTTTAATTAAAAGTATAATCGTCACTCGAAAAAACAGCATTAACATGTAAACGTTAATGCTGTTTTTTTATATTTTTAGTTCATCAGCAAGTTTTTCTAATGTATTTCGATCTTGTATATAATATGTTCGGCCTTCTTTTCTTAAATAATTTTGTTGGCAAAACTGATTTAATACATATAAAAGATGACGGTAGCTGACATTTAAATATTCCGAGGCCTCGGTATGCTTTTCTATATAACAATTATTTTGCTCTGTTAATAAAATAAAAGCAGCTAATCGATTTTCAAAAGGATAACTATAGTTTTTTGCGTAATTTTCAGTGCGAGTAATTGTCTTTTCTCCAATAAATTTACATAAGTGCTGTAAAAACGTTGCATCTTGTAATAAAAGTTGCTGACAATCTTTAAGAGGAAGTGCCAAACACACACAATCTTCTAGTACTTCAACGGACTTAGTAATATTTTCTACTCCTATTAATCCTAATTCCCCGATAAAAGATGGTGCTTGAATAAAATTAATTAATGAAACCTTCCCGTTTTTATGACTCATATATATTTTTGCCTTCCCAGAAATTAAGTAATAGAGATAAGGGAGAGTATTTCCTTCGCTACATATCATCTCTTTCGTTTGAAAAGAATGTAGCTCTACATATGGCAAGACATGAAATGAAAATAGGGTATGGAATTGATGGATTTGCATGTATTGATAAATTTCTTCCTCATTTTTGCTGATTTTCATATTTTCACCCCTATGTATAGTATGAGATATCTCCTATTATCTTTACAAGAAGGAATGATACGATTTATGTAAATTTGTTTTTGTAGAAAAGAGAGTGTGATGAGTTTATGAAAAAATATAAAACATTGCTATTTGATGTAGATGATACATTATTAGATTTCCAAAAGGCTGAAAAAGTGGCTTTACGGGTGCTTTTTGAAGAGAAGGGAATCCCTTTAACAGACGAGATAGAGGCTCGTTATAAAAAAATAAATAAAGGTCTTTGGGATGCTTTTGAAAAAGGTGAACTATCACGCAATGAAGTTGTAAATACACGATTCTCTCTGTTGTTTAAAGAGTATGGAGAAGAAGTAGACGGAATATTATTCGAAAATAATTACCGTAACTACTTAGAAGAAGGAAATCAACTCATGCAAGGTGCGTTTAAATTTATAAATCAAATTCAAGGGGAGTATGAGTTGTATATAGTGACAAATGGTGTTTCTAAGACGCAAGATAAACGTTTGCGTAATGCAGGGTTACATTCATTGTTTAAAGATGTTTTTGTTTCGGAAGATACAGGTTTTCAAAAGCCGATGAAAGAGTATTTTGATTATGTTTTTGAACGGATTCCTAACTTTGCACCTGAAGAAGGGCTGATTATTGGAGATTCATTAAGCGCGGATATTAAAGGTGGATATGTAGCGGGAATTGATACTTGTTGGTTTAATCCAGAAAGGAAATTAAATGATTGTGGGATTATACCGACATATGAAGTGCATAATTTTGAGGAGTTAGAAGCGTTATTAAAGCAGCATGTGTAATAAAAAAATAGGCAGTGGAGCTTTCATCCCCACTGCCTATTTTTATTAATTTTTATTTTCGTTATGTTTTGGCAGCGGAAAGGCATTCCCGATAGCAGCTGCACCAAGCATGGGCAATAGTAAATTAAGCGGGAAAAACATAAGTAATAGTAATGTTATAGCTATTGGCTTTCGTAACGCATAGCTTGAAATTGCTGTCGTTACGATGGCAACAGATGCTACTGGATCTATAGGAAGAATAGATGCTACAGCGTATCCGATACTTGACCCGGAAAATATAATTGGGAAGATATGTCCACCTCGCCACCCTGTGTTCAAACAAACGGCAGTAATGCACAACTTTAAAATCCCTGAAAGAAGTAGTATCCAAAAAGATAAATGGCTCCATTCAACAACTAATTCTTTTAATTGATGTTCCCCTGAAAATAATGTGTACGGAAGAAAAGTTCCCGCAATTCCTAATAAAATACCACCGATAATTCCGAGTGTCAGTTTGTATTCCCTAAAAGGGTGAATTAACTTCTCTAATGTGAATTCTAACTTGAAATAAAAGAAACCAACTATAGCACCGATACTAGCAAGTGGAAGAAATGCGATCCATTCATTGAAAGAAAGTGCACCTTCCCCGAAATCAACAATAAAGGATCCACGATTATCGAGTTTACTCAGTAGTAAATAAACAGAAAAACCTGCGAAAGTAGTAGCTAAGTATACAATCGCCTTTTTTCCTTTAGAAAAAGCAGCAATTTGTTCCCCCTCATTTTCATTTGGTGCTAAATAACCGAATAATGGTGCGTTAAAAATGACACTTAAAGTAGCTCCAATTCCGATCTCGGTTAGCTCATTCATACCCTTTAAGGCAAATTTAAAGCGATCCCCTACCCATGTGCACAGTCCGCCTATAATTCCAACTAGTGCGGCTTCTGGACCAAGACTAGCACCGAAAATTAAAACAATAATCGCTGTTAAAGTAGCCTGATGGACAAAGCGATATTCGATTCGACCAGTTTTTTTATATTCAGCCATCACTTCAGGCATAAGGCGTGGGTATGTACCGAAATGTTTTTGTGATAGACCAACAAGGACCCCGCCAATTATTGTTACGCAAAGGGTGTAATAAGAGGGAAAAGAGAGAACTTCAGGCAAGTATCCCCAAATAAAGTGGATTCCAATATTTATTGTGACTAAAAATAACCAGACTGTAGCTCCTACTATAGATCCTAGAAGAATGCCATATAGAGCAAGTATGTACTGCATATCTTTTTTATTTGTCATGTTATACCTCCGTTATGTAAATCTTAGTAGGTAAAAAAGTGAAATATACTAGTGAAAAATGGATTGAATATATATAGTATCTTTTTGAGAAGATGGCCTATTCAACATATAGGCTAACTTTAGGGGAATTTGAATTTATAGGTTAAATTACTTATTTAATTTTATAGACTGATTTGAGGTTTTTAAAGGTCTTTTTTGAAATAGACTAGAATATATTTCTTTTGTTGCTTTATATGAAACTGTTAACATTTATTTTAGAACATTCAGAAAAACCGTTTGACATTAGGAAATTATTGCTATAAAATCAACGGTAATTGCATAGTCTTATCAAGAAAAGGTGGAGGGACAGGCCCGATGAAACCTTGGCAACAGCCGTATAACGGAATTGTGCCAAATCCTGCAGGTAGTAATCCTGAGAGATAAGAAAGAGCCTTTAGAGCGTGTTTTCAAACTGCTCCTTTCTTGTTTTCAGGAAAGGGGCAGTTTTTTATTTTGTATAAAAGAAAGGAGAATGAGAGATGGGAGAATCATGGGGAAAAGGAACAATTTGTGTGCAAGGTGGCTATACGCCAAAAAATGGTGAACCACGTGTTTTACCACTTTATCAAAGTACAACATATAAATACGATACTTCAGATGATTTAGCAGCCCTATTTAACTTAGAGGCAGAAGGATATATTTATACACGTATTGGAAACCCTACTCTAGCCGCATTTGAGCAGAAGTTATCAGATTTAGAAGGCGGTGTAGGAGCTGTTGCAACGGCTTCTGGGCAAGCAGCTATTATGCTCGCAGTTTTAAATATTTGTAGTAGTGGGGATCATTTACTTTGTTCTTCAACGGTTTACGGGGGAACGTTTAATTTATTTGGAGTGAGTTTGCGTAAACTGGGCATTGATGTTACGTTCTTTAATCCAAATTTAACGGCAGATGAAATTACGGCGCTTGCTAATGACAAGACGAAACTTATCTATGCAGAATCGTTAGGAAATCCAGCGATGAATGTTTTAAATTTTAAAGAATTTTCAGCTGCTGCTAAAGAATTAGAGGTACCTTTTATCGTTGATAATACATTAGCAACTCCTTATTTATGCCAGGCGTTTGAACATGGGGCAAATATTATTGTTCATTCTACGACGAAGTATATCGATGGGCATGCGAGCTCCTTAGGCGGTATTGTAATTGACGGTGGAAACTTTGATTGGACAAATGGAAAGTATCCTGAACTTGTTGAACCAGATCCAAGTTATCACGGTGTAAGTTACGTTCAAAACTTTGGTGCAGCAGCGTATATTGTGAAAGCACGTGTTCAGCTATTAAGAGATTATGGAAATTGTATGAGCCCATTCAATGCATATATTAGCAATATTGGCTTAGAAACATTGCATTTACGAATGGAACGTCATAGTGAAAATGCTCTTGCAGTTGCTAAGTGGCTTGCTAATCATGAACGTATTGAATGGGTGAATTATCCGGGCTTAGATAGTAATGAAAATTACTCATTGGCACAACAGTACTTGAAAAAAGGTGCTAGTGGTGTTTTAACTTTCGGTATTAAAGGCGGATTAGAAGCAGCAAAAGAATTTATCGCAAATGTAAAACTAGCAACTCTTGTAACACACGTAGCTGATGCACGAACTTGTGTTATACATCCTGCTAGTACGACGCATAGACAATTAAATGCTGAAGATCAGCGTTTAGCTGGTGTTACATCTGATTTAATTCGTTTATCAGTTGGTATAGAAGATGTTTCTGATATTATTGCAGATTTGGAAGCAGCTCTAGTTGGGGGCAAAACACATGCCGATCATAATTGATAAAGATTTACCGGCTCGCAAAGTGTTACAAAAAGAAAATATTTTTGTAATGACGAAGGAGCGAGCGGAAACACAAGATATACGCGCTTTGAAAATTGCTATATTAAATTTAATGCCAACGAAGCAAGACACAGAGGCACAATTACTTCGCTTAATTGGAAACACACCGTTACAATTAGATGTTCATTTGCTTCATATGGAATCACATCTATCTCGTAATGTAACGCAAGAACATTTAACAAGCTTTTATAAAACGTTTCGTGATATTGAAAATGAAAAGTTTGATGGGCTCATTATTACAGGAGCGCCAGTGGAGACCCTTGCTTTTGAAGAGGTAGATTATTGGGAAGAGCTTAAACATATTATGGAGTATTCAAAAACGAATGTAACATCTACGCTCCATATTTGCTGGGGAGCACAGGCTGGCTTGTACTATCATTATGGTGTTCCAAAGTATCCCCTTAAGGAAAAAATGTTCGGTGTATTTGAACATGAAGTTTGCGAGCAACATGTGAAATTGTTACAAGGATTTGATGAATTGTTTTTTGCTCCGCATTCTCGTCATACAGAAGTACGAGAGAATGATATTAGAGGAGTGAAAGACTTAACATTGTTAGCAAACTCTGAAGAAGCAGGTGTTCACCTTGTTATTGGGCCAGAAGGAAGGCAAGTGTTTGCCCTTGGACATAGCGAATATAGTTGTGAGACGTTAAAACAAGAATACGAACGAGATCGTGACAAGGGATTAAATATTGATGTGCCAAAAAACTATTTTAAACATAATAATCCAGATGAAAAGCCGCTTGTTAGGTGGAGGAGTCATGGTAATTTATTGTTTTCTAATTGGTTGAATTATTACGTGTATCAAGAAACCCCTTATATATTGTAAAGAAGGATTGTGTAACACGTGGCAACGTTTTCCTTGTAAAGATTAACCTTTATTTTTCCGAATGTTCAAAATACATTGTTTTTCAGATTTTTTACTCATATAATTTCATCTAAACACAATTTTTGAGGGGTGGACAGTACTATGAAAGAAATTCAAGTTGGGTTATTAGGTCTTGGGACAGTTGGCAGTGGTGTGGTTCGTATTATTACGGATCATCAAGAACGACTCATACACCAAGTAGGTTGTCCAGTGAAGGTAACGAAAGTATTAGTGCAAAACATTGAGAAAGAGAGAGAGGTAGAGGTACCTTCTACTCTATTAACACAAGATGCAAATGAAATTTTAGATAATCCAAATATTGATGTTGTCATTGAAGTGATGGGTGGCATTGATGATGCAAAATCATATATTTTACAAGCTTTAAAAAGCGGAAAGCATATTGTAACTGCAAATAAAGACTTAATGGCATTACATGGAGCTGAATTATTAGCGACAGCAAAAGATAATAAGGCTGATTTATTCTATGAGGCGAGTGTGGCAGGGGGAATTCCAATTTTACGCAGTATCGTAGAAGGACTTTCCTCAGATCTTATTACGAAAGTAATGGGAATTGTAAATGGAACGACAAATTTTATTTTGACGAAAATGTCAGACGAAGGGAGAGCATATAACGACGTGTTAAAAGAAGCCCAACAACTTGGATTTGCAGAAGCAGATCCAACATCAGATGTAGAAGGTTTAGATGCAGCAAGAAAAATGACGATTTTAGCTACTCTCGGTTTCTCTACAAATGTAGAGCTTGGAGACGTGAAAGTAAAAGGGATTACCTCTATTACAGAGGAAGATATTGAATATAGTAAGAGCTTAGGTTATACAATTAAATTAATCGGTCTTGCAAAACGAGATGGTGAAAAATTGGAGGTTACAGTTGAACCAACTTTACTTCCAAATACACATCCTCTTGCGGCAGTACAAAATGAATATAACGCTGTGTATGTGTATGGTGAAGCAGTTGGGGAAACGATGTTTTATGGACCAGGCGCAGGAAGTTTACCAACAGCGACAGCTGTTGTTTCGGATTTAGTTGCTGTAATGCAAAATATTAGATTAGGGGTAACAGGAAATAGTGCTGTAGTCCCACAATATCAAAAAGTATTAAAAGAGCCAGACGAAATTGTCGTGAAAAAGTTTTTAAGACTGCATGTAAAAGACGAAATTGGTGTATTTGCAAAAATTACTTCATTGTTCTCTGAGCGCGGAGTTAGCTTTGAGAAAATTATTCAAATGCCGCTTGAAGAGAAAGGAAAGGCTGAAATTGTAATTGTAACGCATCGTGCGTCTCTTGCTGATTATGATTATATTCTACATACGTTGCAAGGGTATGAAGAAATAGATTGTTTGAAAGCGAACTATCGAATTGAAGGGGATGCTAAGTAGTATCCTTACCATAAAACAGAAAGAGCCTATTAAGCAGCTTGCTTAATAGGCTCTTTTCTATTTAAAATCTGCGTACCAACTTGAATAAATGCTTGGATAATCCAGCCTGTTGTAAAGGATAAGATGATTGTTCCAAAATAGATAGGTCCGTCTAATAAAAAGCTTAACGTTAAAAATAAAAAGGCTAATGAAATCTCTGTTCTTCTAAACGTCCATTTTTTCTTCTCAGCAACCGTTAAAACGAAAGCTTCTTGAGGCGCTGCGCAAAGGTTTGTAGAGACGTAAAGACCAATTCCAGCTCCAACGAATAGATTTCCGCAAATAAGTGTTATATATTTTGGAAGAGAGCGGATAGCGTCCATAATAGTTGTAATGGAACCAATCCAATCAACAAAAAGAGAAATAAGAACCATCGTTACAATTGTACCGATTGTAATTTGTTTTTTATTCCAAAAGAGTACGATAAGTGTAAAAGCAAAGTTAATCATGAAAATCCAAAAACCAATACTTATGCCAAAATTTTGATATAGTGCAATAAAGAAGGAATCATAAGGGCTAAGTCCAAAGGAAGTAATTGTCGTCATCATATTAATACCGATGGCAAGAATGAGTAAACCGCCAATGAAAAATATATATTCTAATTTGAATCGAAGCATAGTTGTATATCCTTTCTAAATGTATTTGCTAGGAAAGGATATATTGTGGAAAGCTTACCAGGTCAAGGGAGAATTTTTGTGAGAAGGGGAAAATGAGATGACAAATATAAGAAAGATTGCTGAACTTGCTGGAGTATCTGTTTCAACTGTTTCACGTGTACTAAATAATCATCCGTACGTAAATGAACAGAAACGAAAAGAAATTTTAGCGATTATAGAAGAATTAAATTACACGCAAAATGTGAATGCAATTCATTTAGTGAAAGGAAAAACGAATGTAATTGGCGTTTTATTGCCACACGTAAATGATCAATATTATAGCGCTATTATCGAGGGGATATCAAAAGAGACAGCAAAGAATAATTATAATATGATGCTTTGCCAGACGAATTATAGCGAAGAAAGAGAACTAGAAATTTTAAATATGTTAAAAATGAAAAAGCTTGATGGGGTTATTATTTGTTCTCGGGCAAATAGTAAGGAGAAGCTTGAAGAATATACAAAATTCGGCCCGATTGTTATGTGTGAAGAAATAGATTCAAAATGCATTTCAAGTGTCCATATCGATTACTACAAAGTATTTTCACTTGGGATGAAAAGCTTAATAGATGCCGGTCATACACATATTGGATATTGTATTGGAAGAAGTAATAGTGTTAATAGCCAAAGACGAAAGAAGGCATATGAAGATTCGCTTCAACAGAGTATCGTAACACCGTTAGAGACCTGGAAATTTGAGGGTTGTTTTACAGTGGAAGATGGACGCAATGTAATTAGAGAATGGGCTCATATGTCAGTAAAACCGACGGCGTTCCTTGTATCTTGTAACCATATTGCAGCGGGGATGGTTACAGAAGCAAAAAAACAAGGAATTCGTATTCCAGAGGATATTACGATTATCGGGTGTGATGATCAAGAGGTGGCAGATATATTGGGTATAACGACGATTTCGCATTCTAGTAAAAACGTTGGAGTAAAAGCGTTTGAATTATTATATGAAAAGATTAATGAAGAGAAATTAGATGTGAAGCATATAGAGTTATTACCAGAGTTAGTAAATAGAGAAACGACGTAATTGCGAAGGTGTGAAAATCGCTTTTCAAAATTTCGTTTGGTATAATTATGGACAATCTATGAGGGCTAAAAGGGGTTTTGATATGAGATCAAAAGTAGTAAAAGTAATTCTACTCATTACAATTGCATCTTTCTGTTTATTTGCATATGGCTTTGTTTCAGGTGTAAATGATGTATTAAATCCGAAAGCTTCAAATTTAATTAAAAAGACCGATGTAGTGGCAAAAGAGAAAAAGAAAACGGGAACGTTACAAATCGTTAGTTTAGGTGATTCATTAACGCGTGGCGTTGGTGATAAAGAAGGAATTGGCTATGTTGGGCGAATGAAAGAGGATTTACAAAAAGATTATAAGCAAAAAATTGCATTAACAAATTTAGCAGTTAGTGGTGCAAAAATGCCCGATTTATTAAAACAAATTGAAAGTAATGGCGCTCAATATTCAATTAAGCAAGCAGATGTAATCGTGTTAACGATTGGTGGGAATGATTTGTTCCCAGGCTGGGAATCGCTTGGGAAAATAGATTTAGAGACGTATCGTCCTGACACAGAAACGTTTCAAAATGAAGCAAAGAAAATTATAGAAGAAATTCGTAAATTAAATACAGATAGTCCGATTTTTTGGCTTGGTTTATACAATCCTTTTGAAGATGTAGAAGATTTAAAAGGGTCTTCAAACATTGTTGTGGACTGGAATGCATCTTTAGAGAAGTTAGCGCTAAACGATAAAAATGTATATATTACACCGACATTTGATTTATTCCAAAACCGCGGGAAAGATTTATTATACTCTGATCATTTTCATCCGAACGAAGTAGGTTATACGTATATGGCAGAACGTTTAGTTCAAAATGTTGTAAGTAAATTAAAACTAGAACAAGGAGGGGTAAAATGACGACGATACTTTCCGTACGAGATTTGAAGAAGGTAATTGGAAAGAAGACTCTTGTAGAGAATATTTCCTTTGATGTAAAGCAAGGAGAAGTGTTCGGGTTCTTAGGACCAAATGGTGCTGGAAAGACGACTACCATTCGAATGTTAGTCGGATTGATTAAGGCGACAGAAGGTACGATTTCTATTGGTGGTTATTCGATTAAGGAAAATTTCAGAGAAGCGATGCGTCAAATTGGGAGTATCGTTGAAAACCCAGAGTTGTATACATATTTAACGGGATGGGAAAATTTAAAGCAATTTGCTCGTATGTTAGGTGATATATCAGATGAACGTATTATTGAAATTGCTGAAATGGTTCATTTAGATGAAAGAATTCATGACAAGGTAAAAACGTACTCACTTGGTATGAAACAACGCCTTGGAATTGCGCAGGCGCTCCTTGGGAATCCAAAATTGCTCATATTAGATGAGCCAACGAATGGTTTAGATCCAGCAGGGATTAGAGAACTTAGGGAATTTATACATAAGCTTGTAAAAGAAGAAAATATGAGCGTGTTTATTTCAAGTCACTTGCTAAGTGAAGTGCAAATGATATGCGATCGCGTTGCTATTATTCATAAAGGAAAGATGATAACAGTTGCCAAGGTTGAAGAATTAATTAAAACAGCAAGTGATCGTGTAGAATGGATTGTTACACCGATTTCTAAGGCGAAAGATATGCTAGAAGCGGCCGAAGAAGTAAGGGAAGTGAGTGTAGAAGGCGAGCGATTACTATGCCGCATGGATATTGCATCTATAAGTAGTTGGAATAAACACTTTGTCGAAAATGAAATAGATGTACATAGCGTTAAGGAGCTTGTATTTACGCTAGAAGATTTATTTATTGAACTCACAAGGGGTGAGCAGCATGCGTGAATTTGCGAATCTAGTTTTAAATGAATCAGAAAAGATTTACCGCAAGAAACGTATTTTTGTTGTCATGCTTATTTTAGCAATCTTGATCCCGCTTTTTGTGTATGCGCAGTATCGTGAAATAGAAACGACACAAAAAAGACTCGGTACAACTGATTGGAAGGTTTCATTGCAACAGCAAATTGTTGATTCTCAGAACCGGTTGAACAATTCTAGGTTGCCAGAAGAATGGCGTGATTGGTTAAAGGTAAGAGTTGAGCAACAACAATATTATTTAGATCATGATATTAATCCGATGGCACCGGGTGCACCGACTTTTGTCAGAGCATTTATTGAACAAGGAATTACATTATTTATTCCGCTTCTCGTAATGATTGTAGCCATTGATATCGTTTCAGGAGAACGAAGTGATGGGACGATGAAGATGTTACTTACGCGGCCAATTCGGCGCTGGAAAATACTCCTTAGTAAATACGTGACGATGTTATTTTTCATTTCGCTCATACTGTTTCTTGTAGGTTTGTTTGCTTACATATTATCAGGGCTTGTATTTGGGTACTCGGGATGGAATTTACCTGTTTTAACAGGATTCGTTATTGATAAGGAAACGTTAAATACGAACTTTGTGCATCTTATTCCGCAGTGGCAATACATCTTAATGGCGTATGGACTAGCCTGGTTTGTTGCTATCGTTGTCGGAACTATATCATTTATGGTCTCTGTTTTAATTCGTAATACACCAGCTGGTATGGGCGTTATGCTAGCTGCATTAATTGCAGGCGGTATTTTAAGCTCGTTCGCAACATCTTGGGAAGGCGCCAAATATATTTTTAGTGTGAATCTATCATTAACGGATTATTTATCAGGAAAATTACCTGCATTACAAGGTCTATCGATGGGATTTTCTTTGATGAATTTAACTGTTTGGGCAGTTGTTTCTCTTGTTATTTCGTTCGTAGTATTTACAAGACAGGATATGGTGAATTAATTAGACAGGAAGTGACAGTATGGAAAATGTTTTAAAGAATGATTGGGAGCCACTATTGGCACCAGAATTCGAGAAAGAGTATTATCTTACTCTATCCAGTTTTTTGACAGAAGAATACAGCACGCATGTTGTTTATCCGAAGGTAGAAGATATTTTTAACGCTCTTCAGTATACAAGTTATGAAAATACAAAGGTTGTTATTTTAGGACAAGATCCATATCATGGACCGAATCAAGCGCATGGTTTAAGCTTTTCTGTGCAACCTGGTGTTAAAACACCACCGTCATTGTTAAATATGTATAAAGAACTTCGAGATGAATATGGTTATGAAATCTCGAATAACGGTTATTTAGTAAAATGGGCGGAACAAGGAGTATTATTACTAAATACCGTATTAACAGTTCGTCAAGGCGAAGCAAATTCTCATAAGGGAAAAGGATGGGAGCACTTTACAGATCGTGTAATTGAACTGTTGAATGAACGTGAAAAGCCAGTTATTTTCATATTGTGGGGGCGCCATGCGCAGGCGAAGAAGAAGTTAATTACGAATCCGAATCATCATATTATCGAATCTGTACATCCAAGCCCATTATCGGCAAGACGTGGTTTCTTTGGTAGTAAGCCATATTCTAAAGTAAATACGATTTTAGCTAATATGGGCGAAAGAGAAATTGATTGGGAAATTCCAAATTTATAAATAGAAAAGGTAGTTAACAGTCGTTAACTACCTTTTTATTATTATTGTTGCTCGTTCTTTAATTTTGCATCTAGTACAAAAGTGCCAAATGGGATAACTGATGAAACAAATGCTCCAAGTGCCCATAAAATTGATTTACGGTGTACGATTGTTACTTGAATTACTGCAAAGATGAATAGAATAAATAGAACACCATGAGCCATGCCTGTAATTTTAACAGCTGTTGCAAATCCTGCGAAATATTTCAATGGCATTGCTACAAATAATAGTAATAGGAAAGAAATACCCTCAACTAGTCCAATTGCTCTTAATCGTCCGATTGGCGTAGATAACATAAAGTAGCCTCCTTTAACGTATGCTTGTATATAGTAAATTTGTATTCTTTTTCAAAATAAAATAGTCTATTTTGTTTCATTATATACAAAAAGAAAGTTTACACTACGAGAATAGTGCAAAGTTCAAAATATAGTCACAAAAGCATGAGAATTTAAATAAAAACCTATTTGAAGTATTTGACTTCAAATAGGTTTTGTGAATGAAAATATTAAACAAGTACATCCGTTTTTAAAACGAATTTCTCTACAACTTTTGCAACACCATCGTTCATATTTGTATCTGTTACGTAGTTTGCAATTTCTTTAATATCATCAGGTGCATTGCCCATTGCAACGCCAAGACCAGCAAATTCAATCATCGCTTGGTCGTTATAGCTATCGCCCATTGCGATAACTTCTTCACGCTTAATGCCAAGCTTTTGGATCAGTTTGTTTAAGCTCGTTCCTTTTGTAACACCAGCTTCAGTAAATTCTAAGAAGAATGGTTTCGAACGCATCACGCTTAATTGGCCTTCTAGCTGTTTTTGTAGTTTTTTTTCAACTTCAACAAGGCGTTCAGCTTCTTTATTCATTAATACTTTTACTACGGGCTCTTTAACTGCAGCTTTAAAGTCATCTACTACAACAATTGGCATACCAGTAATATCGCCCTCAATTTCAGTATAAGGATTATTTTCTTCCGTTACGATATCATCGCCCATATAAGTATGAATCCATACATCTTCAGTTTGACTAATTTCAAATAGGTTGTGAACGATTTCAGGAGATAGTGTACTACTAAAGATTTCTTCGTTTGTTTTACAGTTAATAATTTTTGCACCATTAAAAGATAAAATGAAACTGCCGTATTCTTCTAAACGAAGTTCTTTCGCTACATTGCGCATACCGAACGTTGGACGTCCAGAAGCAAGTACAACCTTTACGCCTTGCTCTTGTGCAGTCATTAACGCTTCTTTCGTACGAGGTGAAATAGTATGGTCATCACGTAATAAAGTATCATCTAAATCTAAAACAATCATTTTATAAGTCATATAGAAAATTCCTTTCTTTAATTGAAATCAAAATACATGTTCATGAAGAGATTGAGGAATAATAGTAAGACATCAAACCTCTTTGAAAAGAAGTAGATAAATTATTATGAGTGTGTTGCTCATAATATTGGTTAATAATCATTGGGGATGAATAAAACCCCAATGATTAAAGTTTGATTTTATCGTAACAACTCTAAAGGTAGAGTGCAATAATGGAAGTTTTCCAATTTAAGATATTTGTTTTGCTGTGGAACGAGAAAATAGTATTTCTAGCAAGATTGCCATTACAGATCCAAGAACGAGACCATTACTTAAAAACGATGCTAGAAATGGTGGAAGTGTGGAATATGCTCCTGCTGGAACAAACATAACTCCGACTCCTGTAAAGATTGAAAGACCGGCTACTTTAAATAATCGTTCTTTATCCTGGACAGTTTCGTATTCTCGAAAGGCGAGGCCAATCATGCTTGCGAATACAGGATAAATAGCGGCATAACCAACCGCAACAGGGATTGCTGCAAAGAATGAAGTAATCTTTGGAAATATACTAACGACAATAATAAAGCTTGACCCTAATATAAACGGGAGACGTTTATAAATATTAGTCGTTGCAATAAAACCTGCTGATCCAGAAATAGCGACAGGCCCAATAGCTGAAAATAGGCCGCCTAGCAATTGGTTGATTCCTGTTATAATGCCAGCTTGTTTAAAACGATCTGATGCAGCGTTTTCTTCATATTTAGAGACAACCTTTTGTACAACGCGAATACTTGCTAACATATTTGTTAGAAGTAAGAGCGTAACGAAAATGACCGTAATTACCATGTTCCATTCAACACGAGGCATTCCGAAAACAAATAAGGATGGAAAACGGATTATGTCTGTCACTGGTGTTATTGGATTAGATAATCCGAAGCATGCGAATAATATCCAGCCACATACGATACTGAAAAGAACGGAATATTGTCCAATAATAGGTAGCTTCATGATGAAAAAGGATAGTAAAATAACAATGAGTGAAAGAATAAATACGTTAGGTTGTACTTCTGTATGTTTTCCATCAAGGCCAAACATTCCCTTTAAGAAGGAGCCACTAAGCTGCGCGACAAGAAGAAATAAATACGTTCCAATGACTGTCGGTGTAAAATAGCGAACGAGTTTATCAATAAGTCCAAAAACGCTAAGAATAATACAAATAATACCACTTAATAAGAAAGCATATTGAAGAACTTTAAGTGTCTCATTATTTGATCCAAATAGTACGACGCCTAAACTTGCGTAAAGGGAGAAAATTCCCCACCAAAGGCCAGCAGGACCTTCTTGAATAGGAAGTTTATGCCCAAATATAGCTTGCAAGAGACCAGCAAAACCTAGAACAAATAATGTTCTTTGTACAAATGCGATGGCTTCAGCACCATTAAGACCATAACTAGTTGCGACACTAATTGGTACAATAAGGCTTCCAGCTAAAATAAATAGTGCCCATTGTAAGGCGGAAAGAAATGTCTTCATTATATCAACCTCTTTCATAGATTCCGTATCTAGTATATACGTATTTTATTTCCACTGGCAAAGATTGTAGATAGAGAAAAGAGTTGAAACACAGTATGAATGCACGTAAGCAATTATGGATAGCAGTTATATGTATGACTTTTGTTGTAATTCTAGGAACGATAGGATTTATGACGATTGAAGAGATTAGTTTGTTTCAAGCATTTTGGATGACAATGATTACTGTATTGACTGTTGGATACGGAGATGCCGTTCCTGTAACGCAAACGGGGAAAGTATTTGCGCTTCTTATTATTCCTGTTGGCGTAGGTATTGTTACGTATGCAATTGGGGTAGTGGCAGCTATGATTATTGAAGGGAATTTATTTCATGCAGTACGGAGGAAGAAGATGGATAAACAAATAGCGCAGTTGAAAAATCATATTATAGTATGTGGTTGCGGTAGAGTGGGGCTTCAAGTTGTACATGAATTGCAAGAAAAGAATATTCCATTTGTCGTTGTTGATAAAGATGAAAGTATATTGGAGCAGGAAAAGCTTTTATTTGTACATGGAGATGCAACGGAAGATCAAGTATTACATAATGCCGGAATTTTAAAAGCAGCTGGTTTAGTTGCTATTGTTGCAAATGATGCCGAAAATGTATTTATTACATTAACAGCAAGAGGGTTAAACGATACGATTAAAATTGTGGCGAGATCTGAAAAGCCAGAAACTGAAGAGAAATTAAGGCGTGCTGGTGCAAATAAGGTTATTAATCCATCTAGTATGGCGGGTATTCATATCGCAAAAGGTATTGCAAATCCATTAACCGTTCATTATATTGATACAGTGTTGTATGGAGTAGAACAGTCATTTGTCATTGAAGAAATTCTAGTTGGAAAAGATTCAATATTAGTTGGTAAATCGTTACTAGAGAGTAATGTAAGGAATCAGTTTGATGTAACAATATTAGCGATTTCAAGAAATGGTAATATTATACATAATCCGGCAGGGCAGGAAAAATTGAAAGAACGTGATATGATAATAGTATTTGGTTCAGTAGAAAAATTGGGACAATTCGAGAAAGAATTACAAAGTACGAGGTGATAAGGAATGCAAATATCTAGCGACAAGATTTTAAATAAAATGGCGAATGAAATTGCGAAGGCAAAAAGTAGTGAAGGACAAAAGTCAAAAGAACATTTATTAGTTGTGCGTGCTTTATGTGACTTATTATTAGATGAACAAGTTGAAACATCTACATATAGAGAACCGAAAATTCAATCGCAAGTAATTGGATCACAACCAGTAACAACTATGCAACCAATTGCACCTGTTTCTGGGGAGCCAGTATATATAAAAGAAAGTGATGCAAACGGTAATTCTTTATTTGATTTTTAGAAGATAAATCGTTTGGCTTATATGCAAAAATTGCTTATGATAAAGGTAAAAAAGGGGAATTAAGATGAAAATTTTCTTTTTACTAGGTTGTATTGCAGCGGGGCTATCTGTTGCGTTAGGGGCCTTTGGAGCACACGGTTTAGAAAATAAAATTTCTGCAAAAATGTTAGAAGTTTGGAAAACAGGCGTTACATATCAAATGTTTCATGCAGGTGGACTATTCGTAGTTGCTTTATTGATGGATAAGGTTCAATCATCACTTTTAACTACTGCTGGTTGGCTAATGGTAGCTGGAATTATTATGTTCTCAGGTAGTTTGTATGCATTAAGTACGACAGGCATTAAGTTCTTTGGTCCAATTACACCTCTTGGTGGTGTAGCGTTTATTGTGGCGTGGATTCTAGTAGGGACTGCAGTTGTAAAAGGATTATAAAAAAACAAAAGCTGGCATTTGCCAGCTTTTTTTATGGTCTTGGAGTATAAGTTGCTTGTTGACTAGGTAAATACGTAATTTCTTCTGGAAACTCTACGTAATCTAAGTAGATCATTAGTAGTAAATAGCGTTTTCCTGATTGCGGTTCACTAATAACAATATGGTCACGGCCAGCTGCTTCAATAATACCTGTATAAGATTGTGTACCAAGGGAACTGCCACGTTCATAAGTCATTACAACCGTAGCTTGCTTACCTTTGTTTAAACGAAGGATATTTTCAATATAGGATTGCTCTAGAGGTAACATGCCTTGAGAAATTGCATATTGAGCTTGCGCAGCTTGAGCTGTTTGTTGTTGCATCGCTTGCTGCTGTTGTTGAGTCATTTGTTGCGGTTGTACATAAGTTCCAGATGGTTGATAAAAACCTGTTCCATAGTACGGATTTTGTTGCTGTGCCATTCAAAAATCCCTCCTCATTTTTATTCCTTAATATACGCTAGGGCAGTCTCCAGCAGATGGCTGGAAGAAGCAGTGCTTTTTAAAGCGACCAGAGTTTTGTTGGTTATACCAAGTTGGTGGACATGCCCCTTCAGGTCTAAAGAACCATAAGGCAAAGTTGGCAGGCCAAAAACGTTGCCCTTGAATGGTCCGTCTTGCTAGGGCAATATCTTGTTCACGTGCCCGTTGATAAAAGTATCCTTTTTGCGTTGCTTCAAAACCGCCGGGGTTTTGATAAACCATTTGACGTAAATTACGAATGCTTTTAAAGTCTAAACAATTTCCGCGGACACGATTTACCCCAACGTTTCCGACCATTAACATTCCTTGTTGTCCTTCTCCTTCGGCTTCAGCACGCATCAGTCTAGCTAACAACTTTACATCTTCTTCGTTATAAGCAATAACTCCCATTATGTGTCACCTCTCTTTTTGGAATACCTTTTGGAAAGAGGTTTATCTCTAGATGAAGTGTGTAACAATTACTAGTTCATACGTATGAGGAAAAGGGCTCAGATATGACAACCAAACGAAGTTTTACATTGAGAGCGGAAAATAAAAAAAGCTAGCGTGAGCCAGCTTTTTTGTTAAAAAACTTTAGACCATAAGTTTGAGAAGAAATCACCAATAGAGCGCATTGTTAACACAAACCAATTTGCTTTTTCAACTTCCTCTGTCGTTTTTGCAGTAACTTTCATACTTTTACTACCGTCTAAGAAACCATATTTATCAGTTGATTCTAAAGTAATTGAGCCTACTTTGGCATCTTTCTTAATAGGAGCAACTAAATGTCCATCTTCAGCAAGAGATTTATCTAATTCAGTCCCAATTTTATAAGGTTCTTTGCTACCTTTTTTCGCAATTACTGTTATTTCTTTTTCGGGTGCAACAGTTACTTGGTCTTCTTTCCCTTTTACTACAGAGATTGTATTGTTCTTATTAACTTTTAGTTTTTGTTTTTCAAAGTTATTAAATCCATATTCGATTAATTCACGAGATTCTGTGAAACGTTCATCCATTGATTTTGTTTTAATAATAACCGAGATAAGACGTACATCACCACGTTTAGCAGTAATAGTAAATCCGTATCCAGCTGTATCAGAACTTCCAGTTTTTAAACCATCAGTACCTTCATAAGCGAAAGCAGCTCCTGGTAACATCCAATTCCAGTTTTCCATACGAATTGGTTTTGGGTGATTGTCTGGGAAGTTTCTAAATCTTTGTTTTGTATCCTCTAGCATTTCTGGATACTTTGTAATCATTGCTTTTGAAAGCATACCCATATCACGAGCTGACATAGAGTTTTCTGCATTTGGATCAGTACCCTCAGGATGTTTTCCTTTTAAGTCAGCGTTATTTAAGCCCGTAGCGTTTACAAATTTATATTTCTTTAATCCTAGCTTTTTAGCATGTTCATTTGCAAGATTTAAGAAGTTTTTCTCACTTCCTGCAAGAAGTTCTGCTAAAGCGATACTAGATCCATTTGCAGAGAATATAACAATAGAATGATATAATTCTTTTACAGTATATTGACGTCCTTTTTCGAACGGTACATTAGAGAATTCATTATTACGAGAGACTTCATAAGCGTAATCAGAAATATTTACTTTCGTATCCCATGTGATTTTCCCTTCTTTAATTGCTTCTAAAACAGCGTAAACAACAATTAATTTCGACATACTAGCAATAGCTAGCAATTCATCGGGATTTTGCTCGTGAAGTATTTTTCCTGTATCTGCATCAAATAAAAGTGCAGCGGCTGCCTCAATATGTATTTTTTCTTCCGCATGGGATGTTGTTACTCCTAAGGAAGAAATTGACAATACAAGCAATAGTAAAATAGACAAAATTTTTTTCATATAGATTATCACCTTCGCATCGTTATTTAGCATATAGCTCGTATCATTTTAGCATATCTTTACATATAAAAAGGTTACAATTTTACAATAAATTTGAAAAAATGTCGGTTTTTCTTCAAAAGTGCAGAAAAAAGGGGATTTTTGAGGATAAATATAGAGAAGAATAAAAAAAGGAACGAATTTCGTTCCTTTTCACCATTTATATGTGTAAAAATTTCTCTACTTTTTCGTCTGGTAAAATGTTTCCAACGAAGAATGTTCCAAATTCACCATAACGAGCACTTACTTCATCGAAGCGCATTTCATATATAAGTTTTTTAAATTGAAGAACATCGTCAGCGAATAATGTTACGCCCCATTCGAAATCGTCGAATCCAACAGATCCTGAAATCACTTGGCGTACTTTACCTGCGTATTGACGGCCAATTTTACTATGACTGTACATCATTTTTTTACGCTCTTCCATAGGAAGCATGTACCAGTTGTCATCACCTTGGCGACGCTTATCCATTGGATAGAAGCAAATATGATTTGCTTTCGGCAATTCAGGATATAAGCGAGCTAAAATTTGCGGGTTTTGGTATGGATCCTCATCAGCTGGAAGATAGTTGCTTAATTCAACAACAGATACGTAAGAATATGCAGGAACCATATATTCAGCTAAAGTTGTTTTATTCAATTCTGTCTCAATTTCATTTAACTCTTCCATTGTTGGACGTAAAATCATAAGCATAATATCAGCTTTTTGGCCAACAACTGTATACATTGCGTGACTACCTTTTTTCGCAGTAGCTACTTCGTTCCATTTTTCAACGACATTTAAAAATTCAGACACTGCTTGTCCGCGTTCGTCGCTAGATAATGTTTTCCATGCAGCCCAATCAATAGAACGTAAATCATGTAAACAATACCAGCCATCTAACGTTGTTGTTGCTTCACTCATTCTATTCACCTCAGTTAATGATAGTTTTACACGTTAACTATAGCATATATAGTTTTAAAATCATCTATATAAAACCTTGGCGCATAAAATTGTCACATTTAAGTGTTTAAGCAAGGTGAATTTAACGGCTGAATTTTATGAAAATATAATCATTTTTATTTTATCTATTTTTTGGGAGCTATAAGTTTAAAATATAGAAGAAAAGCAGTATTCTTAAAGATAGAGTTTTTTTAACATATGTAGGAGGGTTTATTCGTGAGCAACTTATTTACAACAGTAAAAGAAAAAGTTCAAGGAAAAGGCATTTCTATCGTACTTCCTGAAGGAACTGATGAAAGAATTTTAGGCGCTGCAGAGCGTTTAGCAAAAGAAGAGTTAGTAAAACCAATCTTAGTTGGTAATAGAGAAGAAATTAGCGCAAAAGCTGCTAGCATGAATTTAACATTAGCAGGCGTTGATATTTACGACCCAGCTACATACGAAGAAATGGATGCAATGGTAGCATCTTTCGTTGAACGCCGTAAAGGTAAAGCAACTGAAGAAGACGCTCGCAAAATCCTTAAAGACGAAAACTACTTCGGTACAATGCTTGTATACATGGGCAAAGCACACGGTCTAGTAAGTGGTGCAGCTCACTCTACAGCTGATACAGTTCGTCCAGCACTTCAAATTATTAAAACAAAACCAGGCGTTACAAAAACTTCTGGCGTATTCATCATGGTACGTGAAGAAGAGAAATATGTATTCGCTGATTGCGCAATTAACATTGCACCAAACAGCCAAGATTTAGCTGAAATCGGTATCGAAAGTGCGAAAACTGCTGAGTTATTCGGCATTGATCCACGCGTTGCTATGTTAAGCTTCTCTACAAAAGGTTCTGCGAAATCTCCAGAAACAGAAAAAGTTGTAGAAGCAACTCGCATTGCAAAAGAAATGGCTCCTGAGTTAACTTTAGATGGAGAATTCCAATTCGATGCTGCATTCGTACCATCTGTAGCTGAGAAAAAAGCTCCAGGTTCTACAATTAAAGGTGATGCTAACGTATTCGTATTCCCAAGCTTAGAAGCTGGTAATATCGGCTACAAAATCGCTCAACGTTTAGGTAACTTCGAAGCAGTAGGACCAATCTTACAAGGCTTAAACATGCCTGTAAATGACCTATCTCGTGGATGTAACGAGGAAGAAGTGTACAAGTTAGCTTTAATTACAGCAGCTCAAGCACTTTAATTCTATAATGAATTGAAATAAAGACCGTCGCTATTATAGCGACGGTCTTTATTTTTCTAAACCAAGTGCTTTATTATTACGATCAATAATACGTTGTAAATTCGTCTCATATAAAGGAATCTCATCTATTGTTAATTGAGATGGTGTTAACTTTGGAGCGAATTGCTGCAATGTTTTTAAAAGACGCATCATTAAATCTTGTACTGTAATGGTTTCACCAAGTAATTCTGAGAGTGAGGCCATCGTACTTGGTACAATTTCAGGGTACGTAAAGCGTGTTTCTTCCCCTTGAATTGCTAGGTTGTAGAAATCACGAACGAGTGCGGCACGCTCAGAGCCACTTCCGGTAGCGCAGAGATAGATTTGGACAGCGACACCTCCGCGAATACGACGTTGTGAAATACCAGCGAATTTTTGATCGCGAATACTTAAGTCATAACTACCAGGACAGTAAGAGCCGACAATTTCTTTTGCCTCGATAGTAATGTCGTAATCCTTTAACATCTCCTTAATCAAATGCCACATTGTATCGTATCCAAGGTCAATATCGATACCTTTTTCTGTTTCTTGGAATAAAAGTGATACGTTTAAAACACCTTCATCAAGCACGACCGCAAGCCCGCCAGAATTACGGACAATAACATTGAAGTTGTTTTGTTTTAAAAAAGAAATACCTTCTTCTAAATGCGGAAGGCGTGAATCTTGAATGCCAAGGACAATTGTATTGTGATGAACCCATGAACGCATTGTTGCCGCTGACTTGCCATTTCCAATGCTTGTGCATAATGTGTCATCCATTGCGAATGACTGAAGTGCATGGAATGTTGGTCCTAAACTAGATTGATCTACAATGCGCCACTCTGGCTGAGATAAAATGGAACGGGAATTGCTCATATAACTAACCCCTTATCTTTAAAATGACAATCTCTATTATAGCAAAAAATGAAGAATGGAGTTTTCTCACATATAAAGGGGGAGCTTATAGGTGAAATAATAAAAAGGATGCATTACATGCATCCTTTTTATTCTGCAATTTTTTCTAAATTACCGTTTCGGTCCATTCGGAAAGATGTTTGAGAACGTTCTTCGTCATCCATGACTGCCAATTTACGAGCTCGGTTCATAATGTTCATAAGTGTTTCGTAATCTTCTTGTACAGTATGAGATTGCTTTTCTAATTTTTCTAGTTTCTTTTCTAGTTCCTCATTCCGAAGGATTTGTGCTTTAATTTCTTGTTTCAATCTCGTATTCTCGTTTTCAAGAGCTGTCACTTTTATATTTGAAGATCCGACTGTTTGTAAAAAATAAATAACATCTTGCATTGTCATAGAGCTTCTTGCAGCAGGAGCAGTAGATTCTTGATATGGAATAGCTTCTTTATATTGTACGATTGATTCTTCTTGTACTAATTCTTCATAATCAGTTATCGAATCTGAAGCTGGTGGTGTATAAAGTAAACGTTTTTTCGCTTGTTCACCGCTTGCAGCACGCATTTTATCTTTACGATGTTTTTTTGCTAGTTGAAGAGCTTGTTCATAGCTATAGCGAACAACAGCATTCCAGCGGAAACCACAAGCAGCAGATGTACGATTTAACTGATCCCCTACTTCCTCAAATGCATTTAATTGCGTACTTCCTTCTCTAACATGACGAAGTACCGTTTCAGCAAGTAATAAATCATCCTCATCTGTCCAAGCATCTTGTCTTACTTTCATAGATTCAACTCCCTTTCTTTTTATGAACTTCCTATTTTTATAATGGGCAAAAAAATAAACTTTTATACAAAGCTTTTAAAAATATGGTAGATTTCGATGAAAGGTAAAAATTTTCCCATGAATGGTGAGCGCTTCTGTAGGAGAGCATATAAAATATGTAGCATTATGTAGAGAATAGGCTTTGTAGGGAAACTTGCAACGAGCTTCAAAGAGCGGTAAAATACCATTTAGTGTTTATTTTTAAACGTACTTGAGAAAAGTTTAAAATAGAGGAAGTGTTATATAATGGGAAACGAGTTTCGCGTGTGCGATGACTGTCAGGCAACGAACGTTAAAACGTTAGTTCCGAAGTTAAAAAAAGTAGATTCATGTGCAACGATTGAAGTTGGATGTCAGTCTTACTGTGGTCCTGGTCGTAAAAAATCATTCGCATTTGTAAATAACCGTCCAGTTGCGGCTCCAACAGAAGATGAGTTAATCGCAAAAATTGAAGCAAAGTTAAATAAGTAAGAAAAAGAAGAGTGAAAAGATTACTCTTCTTTTTTATGCCCATAAGAGGAATAATTTATTCTGCGAAAGTACTCTTGTATGGACGAACGTTTTCTAAAGGATAGACACAACTTTTGTATTAAAATTCCAATTTGTATAAATTTATATTTCAAAATAATGGTTGACAGCCTTTTAAAGCGATAGGTAGAATAGAAGTGTCTGATTCTGAGAATCATTATCAGGAAAATAACAATTCACCTAATTTTTTTATTACTATTTGAGAATAAATTTCATTTCAATAAATATATGTTGTTAGTTAGGATGGTTGAGGGATGGAAGCGAGCGCAAGCAGTATAGAACAGCAAGAAGAGAATGTTAAAGAGATTAAGAGCAGACCGCTTATCGCTTCTATTATTTTAGTAGCGGGTACAGTTTTGTTAGCTTTAAGCATGGCAGTTTCTATTTCTTTTGGGGCTGCAGATATTAGTTTAAAGACTGTATGGCAAGCTGTATTTCAGTTTGATGGATCTATTACACATCATAATGTAATTCAAGAGCTTCGCATGCCTAGAGCAATAGGGGGCGTAGTTGCAGGTGCCTTTTTAGCGGTATCAGGAGCAATTATGCAAGGTATGACGCGAAATCCACTTGCTTCGCCATCGTTAATGGGGATTACAGATGGGGCTGTATTTGGAATTGCAATTATGTATGCATTTTTTCCTAATTCACCTTATTTAATGTTTGTTATCGCATCTTTTATTGGAGCTGCGTTTGGTGCAAGCATTGTATATGGAATTGGGTCTTCTTCACCAGGTGGATTAACACCTGTGAAATTAGCTTTAGCAGGTGCAGCTATTAGTGCTTTATTAGGGGCAATTTCATCTGGAATCGCATTGTATTTCAATCTTGCCCAAGAGGTAAGCATGTGGAATGCAGGCGGAGTTGCTGGAGTGAAATGGCAAAGTATTAATATGTTAGTGCCAATTGGCCTTGTTTGTCTTTTTATCGCAATTATGATGTCGAGATATATTACAATTTTGAGCTTCGGTGAAGAAATTGCAATTGGACTTGGTCAAAATACGACATTAATTAAATTTATCGGAACAGTACTTGTTCTTGTTTTAACGGGTTCCGCAGTTTCCATGGCAGGATCAGTTGGATTTGTTGGTCTTGTAATTCCGCATATGACTCGTTTTCTTGTAGGCTCGGACTATAGATGGGTTATTCCATGTTCTGCGGTCTTAGGCGGGCTGTTAATTGAATGTGCAGATATGTTATCTCGCGTTATTAACCCGCCATTTGAAACGCCAATTGGAGCAATTACAGCGCTAATTGGGGTTCCATTCTTCCTCTACTTAGCACGTAATGAAGGGAGAGGAAAGATGTGAGGACGAGTGTCTTAACAAAAAAGAACATTTCTATATTAACGATTTTAGTAGGACTAATCGTTTCTATATTTCTTATTAGTTTAAATACAGGAACTTTTAAAATCCCGCCAATGGACGTATTAAAGTCATTGGTTGGACTAGGGGCTGAAGATCAGTCTGTTATTTTATTTGAATTCCGCATGCCGCGTATGGTAATTGCTATACTAGTCGGATCTGCTTTAGCTATGTCAGGTGCGATTTTGCAAGGTTTATCACGAAATCCGCTTGCTGATCCAGGTATTATAGGTATTAATGCTGGAGCGGGATTAACAGTTGTTATATTCGTCTACTTCTTCTTCGGGAAAGTAGGGACTGGTACATTTTTATCTGTATTCATTCTTCCATTCTTCGCACTAGTTGGAGCGATATTAGCAGCGGTAATTATTTATTTACTAGCATGGAAAGACGGCGTTTCATCGACTCGATTAATACTTGTCGGTATTGCCGTTGCAGCTGGATTTGGAGCTGTTAGTTTAATTTTCTCTATGAAGATGACATCTAACGATTTTCGTTTTGCTACGATTTGGCTGGCGGGAAGTCTATGGGGTACAGATTGGAAATTCGTATTAAGTGTACTTCCATGGATGGTTATTTTCTTACCGCTTGCTATAAGTAAAGCACACATATTAAATGTAATGAACCTAGGCGATTCTACAGCAGTTGGCCTTGGTGTAAACGTAGAAAAAGAAAGACGTAAATTATTATTTATTGCAGTTTGTTTAGCAGGTGCATCTGTTGCTGTTGCGGGCGGAATTGGCTTTATCGGTTTAATGGCCCCGCATTTAGCAAGGCGCCTTGTTGGTGGTAAACATCAAATTATGTTGCCCACCGCTGCGCTAATAGGAACGTTTTTACTTTTATTCGCAGACGTAATTTCAAGAAGTGTATTAACAACTTCAGAAATACCAGTCGGTCTTGTTATTTCTGTAATTGGTGCACCATATTTCATTTATTTACTTATGAGGACAAAATAAAGGGAGGCTTTTCGTATGGCAACTTTAGCGGTGGATGCGGTATCTGTTGGCTATAATGAAGGTTTAATTATTGACGGGTTAACAGTTGAAATTCCGGAAGGGAAAATTACAACAATTATTGGACCAAATGGTTGTGGGAAGTCCACATTATTAAAAACGGCGTCTCGTATTTTGAAGGCAAAGCAAGGTACTGTTTATCTCGACGGAAAAGCAATTGAGAAACAGCCAACGAAAGAAATTGCAAAGAAAATGGCGATTTTACCACAAACTGCAGAAGTGCCAACGGGTCTTACTGTATTTGAGCTTGTGTCATATGGAAGATTCCCTCATCAAAAAGGGTTTGGCACGTTGAAAGAAGAGGATTATCGCTACATTAACTGGGCACTTGAAGTGACAGGAATGAAAGAATTTGCGAATCGTCCAGCAGAAGCGCTATCAGGTGGCCAACGTCAACGTGTTTGGATCGCAATGGCTCTTGCACAAGGAACAGAATTACTTGTATTGGATGAACCAACAACGTACTTAGATATGGCTCATCAATTAGAAGTATTAAACTTATTGAAAAAGTTAAATGAAGAAGAAGGTAGAACGATTGTTATGGTTATCCATGACTTAAACCACGCTTCTCGTTTCTCTGATCATATGATTGCATTAAAAGCAGGTAAGTTAATGAAACAAGGAACGCCAGATGAAGTTATGACAAGTGAAACACTTCGTAACGTATTTGAGATTGAAGCTCAAATCGTTCCATGTCCAGTAAACTGTAAGCCAATTTGTTTAACATATGATTTAGCGATGATTAGTAATCAATTGCGTAAAAAAGCATAAGTAGAACCCCCTCGTAAAGAGGGGGGGCTTCTAATGGACGTTGAGCTTCTTATATATGAATGGGAAGTTGAACGCCCGTTAGAATGGGTTATTAACAACAGTTAATAAATATATATTAATTAATTGTTATCTTTGTTTCTTATAGTTCATTGTAACTTATAAGATAAATACAGCTAGAAGGAGTGGGAACATGAAGAATTTTAAAATGGCACTATTAGCAATGGTACTAGTTGTGACTTCTGTACTATTTGCAGCTTGTTCTAACAAAGAAGAAGAAAAGAAAGCAGATGCAAAGACTGAAGAGCGCACTGTAAAACATGCAAAAGGGGAAATTAAAATTCCTGCAAACCCAAAGAAAATTGCTGACCTTAGTGGTTCAACAGAAGAATTATTAATTTTCGGTATGAAACCGGTTATTACTGCTAATACATCTCAAGAAAAAATTGATGCACATATTGAAAAGAAACTAAAAGACGTTAAACCAGTTGGTTCTGCTTGGGGCGATAAAATTAACATTGAAGCAGTAGCTGCTGCAAAACCAGATTTAATTCTTGTAAATAATCGTCAAGAAAAGATTTATGATCAATTATCTAAAATTGCACCAACAGTTATGTTAAACACTCCATTAGATCAATGGCGTCCAAAATTCGAAGAAGTAGGTCAAATCTTCGGTAAAGAAAAAGAAACAAAAGAATGGTTCAAAAAGTATGATGAAAAAGCAAGCAAATTACATGACAAAATCGTCGCTAAAACTGGTGAAGCAACATTTATGAAAATGGCTGCATATCCAAATGCTTTCCGCGTATATGGTGATTACGGTTACGGTAGCGTAATCTTTAATGATTTAAAACTACCAGCAGTTAAAGGTACACCAACTGATAAACCGTTAGTACAAGTACAAAAAGAAGCTTTAATCGATTACAACCCAGATTACTTATTCGTATTTACAACTGGTGACGGTTCTCAGCGCTTAAAAGAATTCCAAGAAGAATCAATTTGGAAAAACATGAACGCTGTTAAAAATAACCACGTATTTACAATTAAAAATGAAGACTTAAACAAAGGTTACTTCCCACTAGGGAAAGATATGATCTTAGACGAAGTTGCTGAATTCGTTTTAGGTAAATAATGTATAAAGGAAATCACTTTTACTTCGGTAAAGGTGATTTTTTCTTTTTATAAAGGGAATTAATACAGTCTTTCATTTCTTTCTGTTTCTCATTTCGTTTATAATATAAAGTAAGAATGTAGTAAAGAAAGGGGGATGTCGGAAAGTGGTATATTTAAACGACAAACTCAGCGAAACAAAAGTGTTTAAAGACCCAGTACATAAATATGTGCACGTGCGTGATCGTGTTATTTGGGATTTAATCGGAACGAAAGAATTTCAACGCTTGCGCCGTATTAAGCAGCTTGGAACGACATTTTTTACATTTCACGGTGCAGAGCATAGTCGCTTTACTCATTCGTTAGGTGTATACGAAATTATTCGTCGTATGATTGATGATGTGTTTGATGGCAGACCAAATTGGAATGCTGAAGATAGATTGTTATGTTTATGTGCGGCATTACTTCATGATGTCGGTCACGGCCCATTTTCTCACTCGTTTGAAAAAGTATTTTCATTAGATCATGAGAAATTTACGCAAAAGATTATCGTAGGCGATACGGAGATTAATGATGTATTAAGTCGTGTTGATAAGGAGTTTCCACAAAAGGTAGCAGATGTAATTGCAAAAACATCTACTAATAAATTAGCGATTAGTATGATTTCGAGCCAAATTGATGCGGATCGTATGGATTATTTATTAAGAGATGCTTATTTTACAGGCGTAAAGTACGGAAACTTCGATATGGAACGTATACTGCGTGTAATGCGTCCGTATGGGAATCAAGTAGTCATTAAAAATAGTGGTATGCATGCTGTTGAGCATTACATTATGAGTCGTTATCAAATGTATTGGCAAGTATATTTCCACCCGGTAACGCGAAGTGCAGAAGTTATTTTAACGAAGATTTTACACCGTGCGAAATCACTGCACGAGAAGTATTATACATTTAAAAATCATCCTGTTCATTTCTATTCTTTATTTGAAGAAGAAGTAACAGTAGAGGATTATTTAAAGTTAGACGAGAACGTTATGTATTACTACTTCCAAGTATGGCAGGAAGAAGAAGATTCAATTTTAAGCGATTTATGCCGCCGTTTTATGAATCGAAATCTATTTAAATATGTAGAGTTTACAGATAAACACGGTTTAGATAATTGGATGGAATTAAGTAGTTTATTTAAAAAGATTGGACTTGATCCGGAGTATTATTTAGTAGTTGATTCAACATCAGACTTACCGTATGACTTTTATCGTGCAGGAGAAGAAGAAGAGCGTCTACCAATCCTACTTCTTATGCCAAACGGAGAGCTTAGAGAGCTTTCACGTGAGTCGGATATTGTTGAGGCGATTACAGGTAAGAAAAGAACGGATCAAAAGCTATTCTATCCACATGATTTAATCTATGAAGATGGAAGAAAAGGAAAATATAAAGAGAGAATTATTGAGTTGTTAGAAGGAAAGAAATAAGAAGCAGCTAATGGCTGCTTCTTATGAAAAAACTTGAAATTATTTGTCACTTAAGCGTTTTCCGCCAACTGCATAATGGTTTTTAGACATTTCTTCGATGAAAACAACGATGTTTTCTTCAGGAGCACCAGTTGTTTCGCTTACTGCTGCTGTTACTTTCTCAGCAAGAGCTTTCTTTTGTTCTTCTGTGCGTCCTTCTAGCATTTTCACTGTTACGTATGGCATGTACAATCGCTCCTTTTATGTAAGTTACACTCTTATTATAGCGGATTATGGGGAAGAACAATCGAAAAAACAAATAATTTCTTTTTTTGACATATGGAAGAGGAGATGAAGCATGGATCAGTTATTTAGATACCCGTTGCACCAAATTCCTTTGGTAGCAATGGCCATTATTATCGCATTATCAGTTCATGAATTTGCACATGCATATGTAGCATATAAATTTGGAGACGATACAGCAAAGAGACAAGGCCGTTTAACGTTATCACCGATGGCACACTTAGATCCTATAGGTTTGATTGCAGTATTAATTCTTGGATTCGGTTGGGCAAGACCGGTTCCTGTTAACCCATATAACTTTAAAAGACCGCGTCTTGCAGGTATATTAGTTTCAATTGCAGGGCCGATTAGTAACTTAATTTTAAGCGCAATTGGTTTAATTATTTGGTATAGCTTAGTAAAATTTGGTGTATTATACTCAATTCCATCTGCAGTAGCAGATACGTTAGCTCAATTTTTCCAGATTTTTATTATGCTGAATATCGTTTTACTTGTATTTAACTTATTACCGATCCCGCCACTTGATGGGTATCGAGTTGTGGAAGATTTAGCGCCAGCAAATATTCGCGCGAAAATGACACAGTATGAAAAATACGGGGCAATTGCGTTATTAATTCTCGTTATTACACCGCTTAGTAATTACACAATTCAACCTATTTTCCAGGTAGTTATTCCGCATGTATTTGTATTTTTAGATAGCATCATTGCGCCTATTTTTGGCCTTTTATAATTTTTAAGTGAGGAGGATTTTACATATGACAGAGAAAAAGAAAAAAATCGGTTTTAATATCGTGAAAAATGATTCAACAGATGGACATGGTGGATTTGGTGTTGGGGCATTAAGCTTAGAAAACATTTCACCTGTATTTGTTGATGTAATAGAGAAAACTGCATTCGTTGATATTGGTGCGATGCACGCGCGTAGTACAGTAGAAAAAGGTATTAAGTTTTTAACAAATAAAGATGAAGTTCCAAACGGAAAACCATTTTGGCTTGTTTGGGTAACGATTGAAAGAACTGCGACAGGTGCGTATTATGCAGGTGCAACAGCTTGTGAAATGACAGTAGACCGTGAAATTCGCCGCGGATATAAATCACTTCCAGAGCACGTAAATAAAATGGATAAATCATTGAAGCGTCACATTATGGTTGACCATATGGATGAATCATCTAAAAAGGTACTTGGTACGTTCTTGAAAGAACATAATGAAGCTATTTGGAACGAATCTAGTGAAGAATTGCGCCGTGCATTATTAAGTGAATAAAAAATAGCTGACGGATGCCCGTCAGCTATTTTTTTTACCAAGGAAGATATTTTTTCCACCAACTTGTTTTTTTCTTTTCTTCAGTCGTTTTTTCAAATTCTTCTTTATCATCGACGTGATCCATACAATATTCAGTCGGTTCGGTACCTTTAGCGAAATACATTTTCACAGAAATAGGACAATTTTTTGTAGCAATTTTACCGTTCTCTGGATTGATATTAACCGCTACGACGTCACTTGGTTGTTTAAATTCTTTTTTTGGTTGTCCATCTAACCCTTTCTCCATCGTATCAGTCCATATTTTCTTCGCATATCCTTGTTCTGCTACGTTTGAAATAGATTTAGGTTGATCATATCCGACCCACACACCAGTTACGATTTGCGGAGTAAATCCGATCATCCAACTATCCGTTTCAGTAGAACCAGATTTGCCGGCATATGTTCTTGATAGTTTGGATAACATCGATTGACCAGTTACAGCAGCATAGCTGCTTAGTTTCTTATTAAACATACCAGTCATCATTTCTTCCATTACAAACGCTTTGCTCTTGTCGAGAACTTGTTTACTCTCTAAATGAGCATCGTATAATATATTTCCTTCATGATCCATAATGCGGCGAATGAAAGTAGGTTTTACTTCTTTTCCACCATTTGCGAACATGCTATAAGCGTTAACCATTTCAATTGGTTTTACTGGTGATGTACCAAGAGCTAGAGAAGGCACATCTTTTAATGCACTTTTAATTCCAAATTGTTTCGCTGTTTTTGCAAGCGCGTCATCGCCTAAAAACAAATTCGTTTTCACAGCATAAATGTTATCAGAGACTGCGAGAGCTTGTGCCATCGTTACGAAATCATCTGCATAATAATCTTTATAGTTCTTCGGTTTATACTTTGAAACGCCGTCACCTAAGGTGAATACAGTATATTCGCTTTTTAAGCGCGTAGCAGGCGTGAATCCTCGTTCTAATGCCGCATAATATAGAAATGGCTTAAATGTAGAACCAGGCTGACGAATGGCTTGTGTAGCCCTGTTAAATTGACTCGTAGTATAATCAGTTCCACCAACAAGAGCAGCCACTTCACCTGTCTTTGGATTCATAGAGACGAGAGCAGTTTGTATGTTTGTTGTGTCAGGTATGTGATCTTTTACAGCTTGTTCTGCTACAGCTTGTAGTTTAGGGTCTAGCGTTGTATAAATTTGCAAGCCACCCCGTTGTAAAGCTTGTTCGTCTAATCCAACATCACGAAGGAGCGAAGCTTGTACAGCATCTTGGAAATATGGTGCGACCTCTGCTACTTTTTTCGTATCTAATGAGGCAAAAGTTAGTGGCTCTTTCTTCGCTAAGGCTGCTTGTTGCTTCGTAATATATCCTTGTTCTACCATTTCATCTAATATGAGAGCTTGTCGTCCTTTCGCACGATCCTCTTTCAAAAAGGGGGAATAGACACTTGGCCCTTTCGGGATACCTGCGAGCATACTAGCTTCTGCTAACGTTAATTCTTTTGCCGTTTTATCGAAATATAGACGGGACGCAGCTTCGATGCCATAAGCGCCATGTCCGTAATAAATTGTATTTAAATATCCTTCTAAAATATGATTTTTATTATAATTCACCTCAAGGCGAATTGTGTACATTGCTTCTAATAGTTTACGTTTCCACGTTTTATCATGATCTAAGTAAAGGTTACGAGCATACTGTTGTGTAATTGTACTAGCACCTTGGACTTTTGCCATCGCTTTTAAATCGGCAACAATGGCACCAGCAATACGTTTCATATCAAAGCCATGATGTTTGTAGAATCGTTGATCTTCAATAGATAGTGTCGCCTCTTTTACATAAGGTGAAATTTCATTAAGAGATACATTGTAACGTTTTTGCATTTCATTACTTTGTCCTATAACAGTGTCATCATTTGCGTAAAAGACGCTTGTTTGCGGGACCGCAACAGGAGGAGGTCCCATAATTTTTGCAACTATAATAATAACAAAAAAAGAAAAAACGAAGAAAAGGACGCAAGAAAACATTGCGGTGAAGAAAAGACGTTTATATTTTTTAAGTTTTGGATTCATAGTTTGATCCATCTTTTTTCAGCCCCTCATTAATACAAGCGTTATTGTATTAGTATTGAGGGTTTTCATTTATTTTAAACAATGAAATTTCGAAAATAAAAAAGCCCCTTCCATTAAGAAAGAAGCTCAAAGGCACGTGCTGGCCAATCAGTAATGATGACATCTACACCATAATCAATCATAGTTTGTAAATCTTTGTATTCATTAATTGTATATGGACGGAAAACATATCCTTGCTCTTGTGCTAACTGCACAAATTCTTTCGTTAATAACTGGAAGTTTGGATGTAATCCATTTGCTTCTCTATGTTTTGCTTCGGCAATTGGATCAGAAAGTGGTGTATCATATAAAATTGCTCTTGGGATTTCAGGAGCAATTTCTGCTAATAATGAAACAGAGTCATGGTTAAATGATGAAAATACAATTTGATTAGAAAGATGATATTCACGCACAAGTGCAACAGCTTTTTCCTCAATATTTGGGTAATGAATAACATCTGTCTTTAATTCAATATTTAGTTGTAAGTTCGTTGTGGAAAGCCAAATGAAAACCTCACGCAACGTTGGGATTTTTGCTTCATGGAAAGAAGGGTCTTTATAGCTACCAGCGTCCAATGATTGTAGTTCCTCTACCGTTTTTTCCGAAACAAGTCCAACGCCATTTGTTGTACGATCGACGGTTTCATCGTGAATTACGACAAGTTCACCATCTTTTGATAAGTGGACATCGAGTTCAATTCCGTGAGCGCCAATGCGTTCTGCTTCTTGGAAGGCAATCATCGTATTTTCGGGATGTGTTCCTTTTACTCCGCGGTGAGCGAAAATAAGTGGTTTACTCATGTGAAATTCTCCTTATTATCTTTTTTCTTTCATTATGAAACTGCTTTAGGGAAAATACAATTGAATATGACAAACATTTACAAAAGTCTAACAGTTGCACAAAAGTTAACGTTAACGTAAAATGTAATAATCAAGTGAAGGGAGGAATAAACATGTATAAAATTGATGAAGTAACAAAGCAAGTTGGTTTGACAAAACGTACACTTCGTTATTATGAGGAAATTGGTTTAATTCATCCCCCTGAACGTAGTGAGGGGAATATTCGCCTGTATACAGACGGGGATATCGCCAGAATTAAAAAAATTGTGGAAGCGAAAGAAGTGTTAGGAATTACGCTTCAAGAGATGCAGCATTTTTTATCGTTAAAAGAAAGAATGGAGCAAAGAAGAAATAGCGAAAACCCTCGTGATCGTGAAGTGATTCAAGAAATTAAAGATATGCTTGAAAAACAAGTGGAAACGCTAGACGAAAAAATGGAGCAAATGCAACGTGTAAAGGCAGAACTAGAAGATAGTTTACATCGTGCAGTAACATTTTTAGAGAACACAAAAGGAGAGTAATCAAAATGGAGAGCAAACAAAAACTAGGGAGATTGATTACAGTGGTGGCTACCTTCCTTGCCTTTTCGGGTATAGGGGTAGTTGACCCAATTTTGCCAATTATTGCTGAGAAAATCGGTGCAACGCATTGGCAAGTTGAAATGTTATTTACCGCTTATATTTTAACGATGGCAATCATGATGTTACCAGCTGGTATATTTGCATCGAGATTTGGTGATAAACGGATGATGACAATCGGTCTTGCGATTGTGACTGTATTTGCGTTTATATGCGGTATATCGCAAACGATTGCTCAATTATCTCTTTTCCGCGCTGGATGGGGATTAGGAAATGCGATGTTTTTTGCTACAGCAATGACGCTATTAATAGCATTAAGTAAAGAAGTTCATGAAGCAGTAGGATTATACGAAGCAGCTATCGGTTTAGGCATGGCTGGCGGACCATTATTAGGCGGGATATTAGGTGGTCATTCTTGGCGTTATCCGTTTTTCGCGACAAGTATTTTAATTTTCTTAGCATTTATTTTAGTATTCTTTTTTGTAAAAGAACCGGAGCGAAAAGTGAAGCGTAAGGCTGCTGGGGTAGGAGAATTACTTAACCTGGTGAAGTATAAACCGTTTATGCAAGGTGCGATTTCAGGAATGTTATACTACTACGGATTTTTCGTTGTGTTAGCATATTCACCACTTATTATGCATTTATCAGCTATTCAATTAGGCTTTGTATTTTGCGGATGGGGGCTCGCGTTAGCTTACGGTTCTGCAATTTTAGCACATAAGCTAGAAGGGAAATATGAACCAAAAACATTATTAAAGGGTAGTTTACTCGTATTTGCGATTTTCTTAATTGCACTATTCTTTGTGAAAATTATGTGGTTACAAATTACTCTTATCGTTTTATCAGGATTGGCATCTGGCTTAAACAATGCATTATATACAAGTTATGTAATGGATATTTCACCTTATGAAAGATCTGTTACGTCAGGTGTTTATAACTTTGTTCGTTGGTTAGGTGGTGCGATTGCTCCAATTTTATCAGGAATTATCGGTCATACTGTTTCACCACAAAGTC
Source organism: Bacillus sp. ISO11 (assembly GCF_003458115.1). Taxonomy (NCBI): domain Bacteria; kingdom Bacillati; phylum Bacillota; class Bacilli; order Caryophanales; family Bacillaceae; genus Bacillus; species Bacillus sp. ISO11. The sequence continues at coordinate 130,361 of NZ_QXCO01000015.1, forward strand.
CGTTTTTAGTAGGTGGAATTGTTGTGTTAGTTGGTTGTATTATGATCCTAATTCCAATTCGTAAACCAGTAGAAATAGAGACAAAAGCCCTTTCTTAAGAAAGGGTTTTCTTTCCTTTTGCGGTGCAAACCCTTTCCGCACATATGTTAGAACCCTCTGACTAAAATATATTTTCGGTATTTTTGTACTTTTAACTATACATTTTGGATGTTTTGTTTTATTTTTGTTAGGGGACATTAATGATGTCCCTATTATAAATTTGCATTGAAAGGCGTGATTGTACGATGGAACTATGGTTCACTGAAAAACAAACAAAACATTTTGGGATTACGGCGCGTATTAACCGCACATTACATACGGAGCAAACAGAATTCCAAAAACTTGATATGGTCGAAACGGAAGAGTTCGGAAACATGCTTATTTTAGATGGCATGGTTATGACAACAGAAAAAGATGAGTTCGTTTATCACGAAATGGTAGCACACGTACCTTTATTTACACATCCAAACCCTGAAAACGTATTAGTTGTTGGTGGCGGTGATGGTGGTGTTATTCGTGAAGTGTTAAAACACCCAAGTGTAAAGAAAGCAACTCTTGTTGAAATCGATGGAAAAGTAATTGAGTACTCTAAACAATACTTACCATCAATTGCAGGCGCATTAGATAATGAGCGTGTAGAAGTAAAAGTAGGAGACGGTTTCCTACATATCGCAGAAAGCGAAAATGAATACGATGTAATTATGGTAGATTCTACTGAGCCAGTAGGACCAGCAGTAAACCTATTTACAAAAGGCTTCTACGCTGGAATTTCAAAAGCGTTAAAAGAAGATGGTATTTTCGTTGCACAAACGGACAACCCTTGGTTTACACCAGAACTAATTACAACTGTGTTTAAAGACGTAAAAGAGATCTTCCCAATTACTCGTTTATACACAGCAAACATTCCAACTTACCCAAGTGGTCTTTGGACGTTCACAATTGGATCTAAAAAACATGATCCATTAGAAGTAAGTGAAGAGCGTTTCCACGAAATCGAAACGAAATACTACACAAAAGAATTACACAATGCAGCATTCGCATTACCGAAATTTGTTGGGGATTTAATTAAGTAAGAGAATTGTATCAAACAAATAAAGTGTAAGTAGCTCATTTAAGGTGTTTGTCCAGAAGACTTGAACATGCTAGCTACTTACACTTCTGTAGAGAAAATCGTCTTCTTGTTGTTAAAAAGAAGACCCGGTAAATCGAGAAAGAGGAGCAATTCGCTCCAAATTTGAGAAATAGTGAAAGGTTGGGATACCTTAAGTTCCACATAAGGAGGAAAAGAATATGCGTTTTGATGAAGCTTATTCAGGTAAAGTATTTATTAAAAGTCATCCAAGTTTTGAAGAGTCAAAGGTAGTTATTTATGGGATGCCTATGGATTGGACAGTAAGTTACCGTCCGGGATCTCGTTTTGGCCCTGCACGTATTCGTGAAGTATCAATCGGTCTTGAAGAATATAGCCCGTATTTAGATCGTGAACTAGAAGAGGTAAAATATTTTGATGCGGGTGATATCCCATTACCATTCGGAAACGCACAACGCAGCTTAGACATGATTGAAGAGTATGTATCAAAACTTTTAGATGCCGATAAGTTTCCACTAGGTCTCGGCGGTGAGCACCTAGTGTCTTGGCCAATTTTTAAGGCAATGGCAAAAAAATATCCGGATTTAGCAATCATCCACATGGATGCTCATACTGATTTACGTGAATCGTATGAAGGGGAGCCTTTATCCCACTCTACACCAATTCGTAAAGTGTGTGATTTAATTGGTCCGGAAAACGTATATTCTTTCGGAATTCGTTCTGGAATGAAGGAAGAATTTGAATGGGCGAAAGAAGTAGGTATGAACTTATACAAATTTGACGTATTAGAACCGTTAAAAGAAGTATTACCGAAACTTGCTGGCCGCCCAGTCTATGTCACAATCGACATTGATGTATTAGACCCAGCTCACGCTCCAGGAACAGGAACGTTAGAAGCTGGCGGTATCACATCTAAAGAATTATTAGATTCCATCGTAGCAATTGCAAATTCAAATATAAATGTAGTTGGAGCAGACTTAGTAGAAGTAGCTCCAGTCTACGACCATAGTGATCAAACACCAGTCGCAGCAAGCAAATTCGTGCGGGAAATGCTGCTCGGTTGGGTGAAATAAAAGTGAAGCCGACTGTTTAGACCCGGTGACTAAGGTTCTTTCCTGCAAAAGGTGCTTTTTACCTTTTGGCAGGGAAGGTTCTTAGACGCAAGGGTCTAGGAGGCGTAACTGGATAGTAATAAAAGCGGAGGCAGCTCGCTCAGAATCGCAGGTCATTGGAACGCTCGACCGAGAAGTACTTTTAGCGTAGGCCGAGAGTGTGAAATGGCTGGAGATTCTAGCCGCTGCAGCTAGATAAAGTAAGAGCCCTCTATATGATTAGAGGGCTCTTATTTTGTCGTTATGTGTCGGTAAGTCGATATATTAAAAAAATCGCCGATATAATTCGAGTTGCGCTGATATATTTAAAAAACCGCCGATATAATTTCATTTACCGTTACGCAATACAAAAAAAAGCTATTCTCAAACGATGGGAATAGCTCTTTTTCTTATGCAACCTTCTCTTCCGAAGTAACTCCGCGAATTTCATCAGCAGAGCGGATTGGATATTTACGGAACACAATAGATCCAATGTATCCGACAATAGTGGTAACGATTCCACATAGTACGGCAGCGATCGTTACTTTTATAACGTCATTAAATCCGAATAGGACAAGAAGACCTGGAATTGGTGATGCTGTTCCTGGTGCATTATTAACAAGCTGGAATAGCGATGTAATAATACCGGCAAGTGCACCGCCAACGAAATTTGTCATATAGATTGGAATTGGATTTGCTGAGACAACATCGGCTTGTGTTAAAGGTTCGATTGCTACAGCAATTGTATCTTTCTTTGAACAAATTTTTAATCGTTTAAAGAAAATAAAGTTCATCGGGGCTGAGGCCGCAACGGCAAGACTACCAATTGCCATAGGTAAACCTGTTAATCCAAGCATTGCAGTTAGTGCCATAGAACTTAGTGGAGAGGTAGAAATAACTGTTATTAATCCACCAAGCATAATACCCATAATGATAGGGCTTTCTGTAGTTGCAACTGAAATCATAGAACCGATTTTACCGAGTGTTGCGTTAACAAGCGGATCCATAAGCATTGCCATTCCGCGTGAGATTGGTGCAGCGATAAATAGGATTGCTAAAAATTCCACGCCAGCTGGTAATTTCTTTTCGAGAAATTTCACGACGAAAGCACAAACGTATCCAGCGAAAAATCCTGGTAAAATACCGAATCCACTAGTAGCGATACCAATTAAAACAGCGTATACGGGGGAAACACCGATTGCTAATGCGACTAAAATCGCTGCTGCGACACCGCTCATACTACCGGAAGCTTCTCCTACTGATTGTAAAAAGTCATTATGAAACATTTCTCCACCTATATAACGATGAAATGCTTCAATAAGAAAACTTGCGATTGCTGCATTAGCTAAAGCACCCATCGCCTTCATTCCATAAGGCGCACGGTAACTAAAAAGTGTAAATAGACAAAGTACAACAAGTAATAGTGCTAAACCTTGCAAGATAGCCATTTGAAAACTGTCTCCTTTGATTTTTGTAATAAAAATTCGTATCATTCAATAATAATATAAAAGTGTATGAAACGGAAAAATTTTTTCTTGGGAACTTGCTGTAAGAAAAATCCCTTACAATAATGTAAGGAAAGTGTAAGACTTTTAGATAGAGTATAGTATGCTCTTTTCCGTATAATACAAGTATAGATATAATACTAGTGAGAAAGAAGTGCAAACAGGAGGTTCATGTATGAAATTGGTAATTAAAGTTTTAGCTATATTCGCCATTATTCTAGGTGGAACAGCGTATTATTTGAACACAAAAACAGAAGGTGTACATGCTTTTGTAGACAACTTCTTTTCAAATAAAGAAATACAAGATTATTATGCGGTTATAGATAAAGGTGAGAAAAAAGACGGAGAATACTTGTATACTTTTAAAGGGTATACAGAAGACGGAAAGTTACAGATCATTAAAAGAATGATGAACCGTGAATTGCATACGGGGGCGTTTATAAAAATTTATGCAAAAGGTATGCAAGGAAAAGGATGGGCTGAAATCCCGAAAGAATCTATTCCACAAAAAGCGTTGGAAAAAATAGAAAAACCATAAAAGGAGCGACTCATTCGCTCCTTTTTAGTGCGTTAAAATAGTGATAGATGTTTTTTCCTTGTTAGAAATAATTTTTGCACGTCCACCAATTGGGAAAGTGAAAATCGGGGTTGTATGCCCGAAACTTGCGTTTGCAATGATAGGAATATGTGCAAGTTCAGGTTTTGAAGCAATCATTTCTTGAATGTCTTCTATCGTACATTCTGCACCTTTTTGCATCTTTCCTATAACGATTCCCTTTATGTATTCAAAATCTTGCTGCTGCATAAGGGAATGTAAATAACGATCAAAAGTTTTAAGAGTAGATGTTCCAGTTAAACTATCTTCTTCAATAAATAAAATTTTGTCCTTTAAATTTGGCATATATGGTGTGCCTTGCAGTAAGTTAAATGTGCTCATATTGCCACCGATAATATCTCCCGTAGCTTCTCCTTCCTGAATTGAAACGTATCCTTCATTTTTAATAAATTCTCGATTTTCCTGATCTATATACCAAGAATCATCGCTCCATGTTTCAGATGGCAGGACTTCAATAGGCTCATTAGAAGTTAAGCACTTTAAAAAGTAATCGGTTGTATACTCGAGCCCTTTCTCCATTCCAAAGGAAGAGAAATGGGGTCCTGAATATGTAACGAGACCTGTTTTTGCGTAAATTGCATTATTTAAAGCAGTAATATCTGAATAACCACAGAAAAATTTCGGGTTTTTATGAATTAGATCATAATCGAGATGTTTCAATAAACCATTGGAGTTGTATCCGCCAAGTGTCGTCAAAATAGCTTTTACATTAGGGTCTCCAAATGCTTTATGGAGGTCTTGAATGCGGGAAGAAATAGAAGAGGAAGCAAATCGATCTATCTCATCGGCATATTTTGAGAATGTAACTTGAAAGCCCATGTCGGTTAATCTTTTTATAGCAAATTTTTTATTTTCATTTGAAACAATACTTAAACTACACGATGGTGAAATCACTCGTATTTCATCACCCTTTTTTAACTTTGTTGGTATCACTATATTCACCTCTTCAATTGAAAGAATATTTAGATTTAAAAAATATTTTATCATATGAAATAAAGTAGAAGTGAATTATTTTTTGAAATGGAGTTTTCCTGATTTTTCAGCAGACAGACAGAGTCTTTTTTTGATATGATAGGAAAAGTGATTTATTATAAGTAGTATTTAATATCTATAACATTTGAAAGGTGTGCAAGACGTGGAGAAACAACTTGCAGGCTTGCCGGTACACGTTCATTTCGTAACAGAAATCCGTGAAGGGGCGAGGAAGGAAACCGTTGCTTTTGAAGCAAATGGTCAATACTATGTAAAAGGTCAAGGTACATATGTAACATTCCAGGAGCCGAACGAACAAGGCGAAGTGAAAACAATTATTAAAATTCAAGATGAACAAGTTCTCATTATGCGTTCAGGTGCTGTTTCTATGCGTCAGACGCATGTGAAAGGTGAATGGACAACTGGTACGTATACGAGTGAACTTGGTACGTTTGCATTGCAAACAAAGACTGATAACGTTCTTTTTAAATGGTCGGATGAAAAGAAAAAAGGACAACTCTTCTTAACTTACGCATTGCTTCTAAGTGAACAAGAAGCTGGCAGATATACTATCACAATTAATTTGAAGGAGGCAAAATAATGAATTCCTTAGAACAAGTAAAAGGATTGATTAAAGAAGAAATTCAGGCTGCTGTATTAAAGGCAGAATTAGCGACAGAAGAACAGATTCCAAACGTTGTATTAGAATCTCCAAAAGATAAAACAAATGGTGACTTCTCTACAAATATGGCAATGCAACTTGCACGCGTTGCGAAAAAAGCACCTCGTATGATTGCAGAAGAACTAGTTGCAAACTTCGATAAAGCAAAAGCTTCTATTGAAAAAATCGAAATCGCTGGTCCTGGTTTTATTAACTTCTATATGGATAATAGCTACTTAACAGATTTAATTCCAACAATCGTAAACGCTGGTGAAGCTTACGGTGAAACGAATACTGGTAAAGGTGAAAAAGTACAAGTTGAGTTCGTATCTGCGAATCCAACAGGTGACCTTCACTTAGGACATGCACGTGGTGCGGCAGTAGGTGACACTTTATGTAACCTATTAGCAAAAGCAGGCTACGATGTGTCTCGTGAGTACTACATTAATGATGCTGGTAACCAAATTCATAACTTAGCTCTTTCTGTTGAAGCTCGTTACATGCAAGCTTTAGGCTTAGATAAAGAAATGCCAGAAGACGGTTATCATGGTGCGGATATCATTGGAATCGGTAAACGTTTAGCTGAAGAATTCGGCGATCGTTATGCGAAAGCTGATGAAAAAGAAAGTTATGAATTCTATCGTGAATACGGTTTAAAATATGAATTAGCAAAACTTCAAAAAGACTTAGAAAGCTTCCGTGTTAAATTTGATGTATGGTTCTCAGAAACATCACTATACAAAAACGGAAAAATCGATCAAGCTCTTGCTGTATTAAAAGAGCGTGAAGAGATCTTTGAAGAAGACGGCGCAACTTGGTTCCGTTCAATGACTTACGGCGATGACAAAAATCGTGTATTAATTAAAAACGACGGTTCTTACACATACTTAACGCCAGATATCGCGTATCACCGTGATAAATTAGAGCGTGGTTTTGATAAGTTAATCAACATTTGGGGTGCTGACCACCACGGTTACATTCCTCGTATGAAGGCTGCTATTCAAGCACTTGGTTACGATAAAGACACGCTTGAAGTAGAAATCATCCAAATGGTACAACTATACCAAAATGGTGAAAAAATGAAGATGAGTAAGCGTACGGGTAAAGCAGTTACACTTCGTGAGCTTATGGAAGAAGTAGGCGTGGACGCAATGCGTTACTTCTTCGCAATGCGTAGCGGTGATTCTCATTTAGACTTCGATATGGACTTAGCTGTATCAAAATCTAATGAAAACCCAGTATACTATGCACAATATGCTCATGCTCGCGTATGCAGTATCCTTCGTCAAGGCGAAGAATTAGGATTAGCTGTAGATGGAGATGTGAACTATAAACTTGTTACTTCTGAGAAAGAAGTAGAGTTACTGAAAAAACTTGGTGAATTCCCAGCTGTAGTTGCGGATGCAGCACAAAAACGTCTGCCACACCGTATTACAAACTATGCATTTGAATTAGCAGCAACATTACACAGCTTCTACAATGCAGAAAAAGTATTAAACCAAGATAACTTAGAATTAAGTAAAGCTCGTTACGAGTTAATGAAAGCAGTACGCACTACACTTCAAAATGCATTAGCAATCGTAGGAGTATCTGCACCAGAAAAAATGTAATGAAGAAAAGCGGAAGCGGCTCGTTTAGAATAGGAGGGGGATGGAGCTCCTGACAGAGAGGTGTACTTTGCCTCGGAGGAAGGCGCGAAGCCACCGAGTATTCTAGCCGCTGGAACTGGACAATAAAGAAAAGCGGAGCCGACTGTTTAGTCCCGAAGGCTAAGGTTCTTTCCCACAGAAGATGCATTTTATCTTCTCGTGGGGAAGGTTCTTAGACAGAAGGGGCTAGGAGGCAGAGCTGGACATAAAGAAAAGCGGAGCCGATTTTTCGCTTTCAGTAAAAGGCAATCACACAATGTTGTGATTGCCTTTTTATGTGGAGATAATAAAAAAAATTTATCAAACAAAAGGGGAATTTGCGTCGTCTTATATAAATGACAGGAGGCTTATGATGGAAGAAAAGATAGAAGAATTAATTGATATATATATAAGCAAATATATTCCTTATGCTATAAGTTAGCGAAAACGAAAGAAGATGCGGAAGATATTTTTCAAGAGACGTGGATAAAGGTTTTTTCATCAAGGCACCAACTTTCGTATGTGGATAATTATAAAAAGTGGATTACTACAATTTGCGTTCGTACATTTTATGACTTTTACCGCAAGAAGAAAAGATGGAAAGATCGCGTCTTAGATTTATTTCATAAAGAAGATGGTGGAGAAATAGATTTCGCAGATGATGTGAATATATCAGAAGAATTTATTCAAAAAGTGGAAGCGGAAATGATACGGGAAGTTATACAGCTATTGAATGAAAAATATAAAACCGTGCTCGTACTCTACTATTATGAACAATACTCTTATAAAGAAATGAGCGAAATATTAAATATACCGATTGGTACAGTGAAATATCGCCTTAATTATGCGAAGAAGCAAATGCGAGAACATTTGGAGGGGTTCGTTTATGACAGAAGATAAATTTGAACAGAAGGTAAAGAGTAGCTTAGCAGAAGAGATAACTCCAAGCGAAGAGCTAATAAATAACACGAAGCAGGGCGTGCGAAAGGCTCAGAAGTTAGAGAGGAAATGGATGATTTGTATTCACACCATTTGGATTGTTTTGTTAACAATTGTTATAGAACAATTTGTCACACATTTGGATTATAAAATTCCTATGTTGATAGCCATTGTGATTATGATGCATGTATACATTCCGATATATGTTGTAATACAGTCATTTTTAAAGAAGGAGTATAAATTACATGAAAGAGTTCGCTAATCCGTTTGTACTATTTGAAGTAGCTGGAGTGACGATGTTTTTAGCTGTTATAGCACTTTTAATATGTGTTGCATCATGGGTATATACAGATGCTAAAGCACATCAAATGAGCAAAGGATGGAGTATTTTAGCAGTTATATTGCCATTCTTTATTGGGTTTTTATTATATATGGTAAGAAGAAGTAAAAAGAAAGTTGAAGGAGAATATAAGATGAACTTTGTTAAAAAACAGAAAGTAACATTAGTTGCGATATTGGCAAGTACAATGTTTGTATTACTTAGTGGTTTTACTTTTGCACAAACGTTAGATGATGCGTGGAGAGCAGGAGATATATATTTAGAAAATGAGAAGCAAGGGAAAACAAGTTACGAGGCGAAATTCTCATCATGGGATATTGCCGGTAAAGATATTGAACTTCAGTATGAGAAGGACACAGAAGTGACATTTTCTTATGAGACAGATGCAAAACGAGGGAACTTATGCTTTAGCGTGTATGAAAGACGAGGAGAAGGTATAAAAGAGTTAAAGGAAATTTGTGAATCGAAAAAAGGTAGTTTTACAGTTACTTTAAAAGCAAATGAAGAGTATGCATTGAATATAAGCGGATTAAAAGTGAAAGATGGATTCGTAAAAGTGAATTGGCAAGAGAAATAAAAGGGGCCCTATAAAGGACCTCTTTTTTATTGAATAGTATAAGTAACAGAAAAACTAACAGGACTATAGTAAACGTAAGGTGCATGAAATTGAACATACATATTTCCATCTGTTTTTGCAGTGAAAATTCGGCCGTAACCATCAGAATAACGTCCAATTAGGTTATGATTTGAGTCATAAACACTGTAACTAGGAGTTTTGCTGTTAGGATGAATTGTTAGTTCTTGTCCTTTTTGAAGGAAAATAGGTTCTTGTTCAGAACTACCTCCAGTTTGCAAAGAATAAAATTTTGTAAAGCTTTGTTCTTGAGCGGCAGCAGCGACTTTTGTTTCAGGAATAAACGCAGTAGCTCCAGTAATTCCTGCTAAAGTTAATGCACCTGCTAAAATCATTTTTTTCATAATAGAAAAAGCCTCCTTATTAGTTGTAATCAGTTTTGTTACAGTTAATATTGTATACGATAATGGGTAGGATAAAATATGCTTTTATGCATATATATTTTTTCTCAATAAAAGACCACTGATAAAATTGAACTGAACCCAAAAAATTAGACAAATATATTAAGCAGCTACTAAGGATTGAACTCTGTATTGCACAGGGGACAATCCTTTTAGTTTTGTTTTAATTCTTTTGTGATTGTAGTAATGAATATAAGT
>NZ_QXCO01000096.1:0-599 GCF_003458115.1 Bacillus sp. ISO11
ACTGCAGTTGGTACAGGCTTAAATGCAGATCCAGAATATATTGAAGCAGTTGTAAAACATTTAGCTGCAATTAGTGAATTACCGCTTGTTGGTGCAGAAGATTTAGTAGATGCGACGCAAAATACGGATGCTTATACTGAAGTATCTGCAGCGCTTAAAGTATGTATGATGAATATGTCTAAAATTGCGAATGACCTTCGCTTAATGGCATCAGGTCCGCGTGTTGGTTTAGCGGAAATTATGTTACCAGCTCGTCAACCAGGTTCATCTATTATGCCAGGGAAAGTAAACCCTGTTATGCCAGAAGTAATTAATCAAATTGCGTTCCAAGTAATTGGTAATGACCATACAATTTGCCTTGCTTCAGAAGCAGGACAATTAGAATTAAACGTTATGGAACCAGTACTTGTTTTCAACTTACTTCAATCGATTAGCATTATGAATAACGGTTTCCGTGCTTTTACAGATAATTGCTTAAAAGGAATTGAAGCGAATGAAGATCGCTTAAAAGAGTATGTTGAGAAAAGTGTAGGAATTATTACAGCCGTGAACCCTCATATCGGTTATGAAGCAGCAGCTCGCGTTGCGAAAGAAGCAAT
>NZ_QXCO01000097.1:0-588 GCF_003458115.1 Bacillus sp. ISO11
TTTAGCAACTGCAGAAATTCTGTATCACTTTTATCATTTTTTATATAATCCTGTTCGTAGTTAAAAATCATTCGTACTAACATAAAAGCTGTAAGCGGTAATGGTACCTTATGCAAAGCTCCTTGCTGATAACCTTTTTCGAGCAAATTACTTATCATGTTAATTGCTTCTTCTTCAGATTGTTTAAAACAAGTTGTAATTTCAGGTGAATGGTACTCTTTATATTCTTGAAAGAGTGTAGAAACAAACGGATCTTGATGATATTCTAGGCTGATATAATGAAGAATTTTTTGTATTCGAAGTAAAACATCTTTTTCTTCTTTATATAAATTAAATAATTGTGAGCGTTTGAGCTGAATATGACGCATATAGCAGTCACATAATATTTCAGTTTTATCTGTATAGTAATAATAAATAGTACCTTTACCAACTTTAGCTGTCTTTGCAATTTCATCAACCGTTGTGTTACGGACACCACGCGTAGAGAACAGTATTGTGGCAGATTGAATGATTTTCATTTTTTTATTTTCTTTTTCTAATTTGATCATTGTCTACACCCTATCCTTGAAATATTTAGCGAAGTTTTCT
>NZ_QXCO01000016.1:0-123586 GCF_003458115.1 Bacillus sp. ISO11
CATTCTCTTAAGAATTGTGGCATAACTCAAAGTATGTCTCGCAAAGGAAACTGTTATGACAATGCCGTTATTGAAAATTTCTTCGGTATCATGAAATCGGAATTTCTGTATCGAAAAGAATTTGAAAGTATAACACATTTCAAACAAGAATTAGCAAAGTATATAGAATACTATAATCATAAAAGAATTAAGGCAAAATTAAAGGGTATGAGCCCAGTACAATACCGGGCTCATACCCTAGAGGCTGCCTAATGAAACGACCTGTCTAACTTTCGGGGGTCACTTCACACCCTGAACGGCTTTTCTTATTAAGTTAAATCACGTTTTAAAAACACAGTATATGAAATACATAAAAATACGAACAAATAAAGTAACAACATACATGATGCAAACGGGAATGTTACTCCATCAATAAAACTTCCATTCTTTGAAATACTATATAAATCTGTGTTTGCTGGCAATAAATATTTCGCCCAGTTATATCTAGTGGCTGCTAATAGCGCAATATTGCCTGATAAAGCAAGGAATAGTGAAATACCAATTGCACCTCCACTAGATCTTGTTAACACAGAAATCATAAATGCAAACGATGCGTACACAACCGTTGGTAACCACGATAAAACATAATATTTACTTGCTTCTACAAAAATGTTTTGTTTTATTATATTTCCATCTTGGAAAATAAACTCACTCCATGCAGGCTGTTGGAATTTATAAATAACAAGTCCACATAAAGCGGAGAAGATCATATTAAATATAAATAATAAAGCTGCAAATATAACAATTGCTAAAAATTTTGCTGTTAAAATTTTAAAGCGACTCGCTGGTCGTATCGTTAAAAATTTATATGTTCCCCAGCTATATTCATTCGCAAAAATTGTACTTGCATACACGAGGATAAATGGGAGCAAAATTGGAAATACGATAAAACCTGTATCTCTCATGAAAGAAAGTGGAGAACTGCTTGCCGGTGCTGTATCCGTATCTAAATGCTTCATCTTAAGCTGGTATTCTTTTACAAGCTCATCCCCTGATTTTTCTGCTAAAATAGCTTCTTTTTTCATGCCAAGCTTTTTCTCAATTTCTACAGTTCGTTCTGTATAATCTACTTTCCATCCTTTTGTTTCCGGTTCAAAATACTTTACCGTAACCCATCCTAATCCGATTATTAATGCTGCAATAACTGCAAATGGAATAATCGTTCGCTTCCGCTTAAATATTTTATACAGTTCGTTATATACTAAATTAAACAATATCTTTTCCCCCTGTTAATTCTAAAAATTGCTCTTCTAACGTTTTTCTTTCTTCATATACACGATACACTTGAATATTTTTCTCAAGCAATGTACGAATAACATTTGGGATTTCTTCATCTTTTACATTAATAAGTAATTCATTATCTTTTACTAAAACATCATGCCCTAATATTTCTGCTGCTTTATTCGCATCATCTACACGTATACGGATCGTCTCCATCTCTTCGCTTTGGCTATGCTGAATATTTTGCGTAGCCACATATTCCCCGTGCTGAATAATGATAACTCTGTCACACATTAATTCAACTTCTGAAAGTAAGTGACTTGATACAAGTACAGCTTTTCCTTGTTCATGTGCAATTTTTTTTATGTACATTCTCATTTCATGTATTCCACTAGGGTCTAATCCATTTGTCGGTTCATCTAGTATCAACACGTCTGGATCGTGAATAAGTGCCTGAGCGATTCCTAAACGTTGTCTCATGCCGAGTGAATACGCTTTTACTTTGCGATCAATTACTTGTCCCATCCCTAACAATTTCACTACTTCATCGATACGTTCTTCGGTCACATTACCATTCATTCGTCCGAAATATGTTAAATTTTCATAGCCGCTCAAAAAAGGATAAAATTCAGGTGTCTCAATTACCGCTCCAATTTTCGCAGCTGTTTTTTCGAATTGCTGTTTCACAGATTGACCATCAATCCATACTTCACCTTCTGTCATACGGATCATACCAACCATCATTCTCATTAAAGTCGTTTTTCCAGCACCGTTTGGTCCGAGTAAACCGACAACCTCGCCTTTTTTCACTTCAAAACTAATATTTTGTACAAGTGTCTTTGATCCGATTCGCTTCGTTAACCGATCGACTTTTACAATTGATTGTTCATTTGTCATTCTATACAACCTTTCCTTCCCATTCTTTGTCAGGTCTTTTCACTGTAACATGATTATTTTTATGTGTAAAATAGAAAAAAGCATGATTTCTCATGCCCTTTCTTTAAACCGCAACGAATTTTCATCTTTTAAATTTCGAACAAATCGATAACATTGCATCATCGATATTAAAACGACAGTCATCATAATTACACTAATAATTACAACTGCATATATTGTAATTGGCGCACTATTTATTCCTTGTATCCCTGCGATTTTCATAAAGATAACCGTGAATAATTTCAAAAATAGCATCCCATTAATTAATCCAAAAACAAATGCTGCTCCATAAATGAATAATTGCTCCTGACATAATACACATAGTACCTCTTTTCTTTTCATATTTTCTGCTACATAAGATATAAACTCCTCCCTCCTCACATGCAAAAGGGAGTACATCATTTTATATGTAGTAAAAATACATATGAAAATTAGTACAATAAAAAGTGTGTAAAAGTACATTTGAAATACAAATGCATCCCCTACTTTCAAAATAGCTCCTTCATTAAATTGTAACGATATCATAAAAAACAAAATCATAGTACTCATAGCAATCCACATAAATTGCTTTATCCTTTTGGTAGCAAATGTTATAATATTTTTTCTCGCTAACCGACATAAAGACATAAAATTCTTCCCCTACCTTATTACATACGCATTCTATACTACTAGTGTATAAAAATATGACATTTTAAACATCGCACTACAATCGGAATTTCTTCTAAGTCTTTAGTCCTAGAAAACGAAATGATAAAAAATCACATTTAGAATATAATTGTAAAAAGGAGGAGGTTGCATGCGTATAAAATTACTATCAATCTTGTGTTTATTATTACTCACAAGTTGTAGCCAAATAAAAAACAATGAAGTTGCCATTGTTGAGCCATACAAATTAACAAAAGAGCAAGCTTCTATTTTACAAATGACTCCTTTTCAAGAAGGAAATAGCATATTTTATAACGTTACGCTTAAAAATGATAAAGATGAAATAAATGCTACAATTGATTATTATAACAATGGTAAGAAAACAAAAGAAATTGCTAATATAGCTACCTCACATTTTTCAAAAAAGAAAGTAAAGCTTTCTTTTTTACCACCACATTTCCAATTTGATAAAGATATACAAGAAAAAAAGGCAGTGGTATCTGAATATTGAAGGTGGTTCAACACTTGTTCCTGAAGAAGCGCCACCAAGCGTAAATAGCTCTGCAACTACTACAATCCAATCTATAAAAAATTTAAAATACAATCAAAAAACAACTTTAGCTGCTGTAATCCAAACCAGTCAAGAAACTGTAAGCGTCCCTACAATTGACGAAGAAAAGGGTATTGATTTACTCTTAAAAGAAAATGAACACGTTTATCTATTTAGTATCGAGCTAAAAAAAGAACAATAAAGCGGAAATGCAACTTAAGTTGCATTTCCGCTTTATTGTTTAATAAGGTGTACTTTTATGGATTTGAATCAAATCCATTTTCTGTTACTACTATTACTCATCTTCTACTTCTATTCTTTTCTTCTCTCTTGCAATTTTTAAAAACTCTAGCAGCTCTGGATTACTATTCATTTTTTTGTAAGCCACTGACATTTCTGCAACGAAATTAGAATCATATAACTCTTTATATACAACTTCTGTTTTATATAACTTATTTGCCGACACGGGTATTACTGTAATTCCAATCCCTGCTGCTACAAGCCCCATAACTGTTTGATACTCTGTTGCTTCTTGTACAATACGTGGACTAAATCCAACTTCTCTACAAAGAGATAAAATTGTATCATACAAAGCTGGCCATACTGGTCTCGTAATAAATACAAACGGCTCATCTCGTAAATCTTCTATATGTATTTCATCTTTCTCTGCAAGTGGATGTGCCTTTGGTAAACACAAAGTGCAAGATAACCTTTGAATTGGCTCTAATTCTAATAATTGCGTTGGAATTGGTGGACGTAAAAAGCCAATATCGATACGGTTATCATGAAGTGCATGAACTTGATCTGGTGTTGACAATTCATGTAATGCAACAGACACTCTCGGAAATTTCTTTCTATATTCCCTAACAATTGATGGTAAAATATCATATATCGCCGCACCTACAAAACCAATTGAAAGTGATCCTACTTCTCCCCTTTGTGCACTTTGTGCAACTTCTACTGCTTTTTCAATTTGTTCAAACGCCTTTTTTACTTCTTTTAAAAACATTTCTCCTGCTTCTGTTAGTTCAACCTTTCTTTTCGTTCTTGAAAATAATGTAACTCCCATTTCTTTTTCTAATTGCTGTATTTGTTGACTAAGTGGTGGTTGTGTCATTTGTAAACGAGCAGCCGCCCGTCCAAAGTGTAACTCTTCTGCCACAACAACAAAATATTGCAAATGCCGTAATTCCATTTTTGGACACCCTTTTCACTTTCGATTAATATGTCTTATATATTAATAACATATAATTTATATATTAGACAAATATTTTGAATGAACGTATAGTAGAAATTGTTAATTCTTTTTTACAATTTTTATGTAACAAAAGAAAGAGGTGGTTACTGTATGAAATGGTGGAAGTTAAGCGGACAAATTTTATTACTATTTTGTTTCGCTTGGACAGGTGAATGGATTGCAAAACAGGCACACCTCCCAGTTCCAGGAAGTATAATCGGTATTTTCTTATTATTAATTTCATTAAAATTTAACCTAGTTAAAAAAGAATGGATACAGGACGGAGCAGATTTTTTATTAAAAGAACTTATTTTATTTTTCATCCCTTCTGCAGTCGCTGTCATACGTTACAGAGATACACTAACACAATATGGAATCGATCTCATTTTAATTATTATGATTAGCACTCTTTGCGTTACCTTAGTTACAGGACTTTTAACAGAATTGCTACTAAAGCGGAAAGGATCAACGCAATGATCGGATTTCTTTGTTTACTATTAACACTATTCACATATTGGCTATCAAAAAAAATGTATCAACGCTGGAATTGGAGTCTACTTTCTCCTCTTCTCATCTGTCCCATTATTTTAATTGCTTTATTGCTCGGATTAGATACACCTTATGAAACATATGAATCTGGTGGTCATTGGTTAACTGAATTATTAAAACCCGCAACAGTTGCTTTTGCATGGCCAATCTATAAATACTTTGATTTATTAAAGAAACATGGAATGGCTATCTTACTTAATGTCATTGTCGGTTCGTTTTTATCAGTCATTACTTCAGCACTACTAGCAAATTATTTTCAAATTGATTCATCACTAGAACATAGTTTAGCGCCACATATCGTTACAACACCAATCGCAATGGCTATTTCAGAAATGATTGGTGGCATGTCACAATTAACTGCTGTATTTGTCGTTTTAACTGCCTTAACAGGAGCATTGCTCGGTCCTTCTCTCATACGTATTTGCCGTATTAAAACAGCAATCGCAAAAGGTATTATGTTAGGAACGAGCGCAAATGGAACCGGTACATCAAAAGCATTCGAAATCGGTCCTGTGGAAGGAACAATCGCAAGTTTATCCATGCTTTTAACAGCAGGCGCTAGTTTAGTTATCGTTCCGCTTTTCTTGTCTTGGATACATTAAAGAAGCAAGTATTTACATACTTGCTTCTTTATCTATATATTGGCACAGCAATTCATAATCCTCTGGAAAAGCTAAACACAATTGTTCAACTTCATGTATCCCTTTCCAAGCAATTTCATGTATTAACTCATCAGGATCTTGGATTTTCATATTACCGCCTATTTGTTTAACAAAATAATAATGGACATACACTGGAACACCGTATGTAATACCCTCTTTTTCATATATTTTATTTACAACTTCCACATTGTAACCTGTTTCTTCCCAAACTTCCCTAATACAACATTCTTCTAGTGTCTCTCCCTTTTCAAGTCCTCCACTTGGGACAGACCACCTTTTTTCTTCTCCCTCTTTGCCCTGCAATACCATTAAAACTTCATTTTTTTCATTTACACATACCGCTGCACTACCTATCCATCTCTCCATAAACATCCCTCCCCTACTAAAATTCGCCTTCTTTATTATTTTCCCCTTGAAAAAAAGAGGAAAATAATAAAACAATGACGAAAAGTTACATCAACTTCATAGACAATCCCTTCTTAGAAATTAAAACTGGAAGGATGAAAATATGATTTCTAATTATGTTGTGGAATGTGTCTTTTGTGAAGAAAATCGAAAACCTCGCCAAGCTATTGTCACAGTTCCCGCCACTACTCAGCTACTAGCCCTTGAAAAAGTGCGCGCGGAATGCAAACGTCGCTTCGGAAAAACTGTATTATTGCAAACAGAAATTAAAGAAGAAATAATTTTCGAACAAAAAGAAAGCTGACCATCAATTGGTCAGCTTTCTTATCCGATCATATTTTCACATGAAGATTAGGGGCATCCTCTTTAAGGATCGGGATTTTCCCATTATGTACGTTCCATAATGGTCATCGAACAATATATTTCTATACAATTAACTATTGAATAGAATAGGGCAAAACTTGTTCGCATTTTTAGAAAAGGGATAGGGATATAATTCAAGTAGTACTTCGAATACTCGAACTTTACACTCATAATATTAAAACAAATCCTTTTATATGGGAAATATGAATTACCTACATAATTCATTCGTAAAATATATTAATAGTTTGCTATATTAATTTTATCCCGCTATTTGTAAGCAGTAACCCCCTACTTATTATAATTTCACCTTATTCCATCAATAGCATACATCCAGCTAAAACCGGTGTCATAATCATCGAAAACCTCAAAAGCATTCGCGGTGCATAATTTGTAAACTTCGCGCCAATATATGCCCCTAACATGGTCCCAATTAATACTTGCAATAACAATATATAATCTAAATATCCTTCCGAACTATATCCTAGCCCACCTCCAATTGCAATCGGTAATATAACAAGCATCGTTGTCCCTACAGATTGCTGAATCGTTAGTCTCAATAGAACCATTAATCCAAGCTGAATAAACGGTGCAGAACCAATCCCAAATGAACCAGCCATCATTCCAGTAACTAATCCAAGGCATATACATTTCAACAAGTAGTTCATGGAAAACTCTTTATGCTTATATAAAGATGACTGTTCTTTGTTTTGGAACATAATTAATTTAATAAACATAAAAATTGCCGATAAAAATAACATCCCAGCTGTAAACCAATGAAGAAGATGTGCTGGTATAAGTGAACCAAATTTAGAACCAATATAAGAGCCAATTGCGCCAAATCCTCCAACAATCCCGCCTATAATAAATGCAACATTGCCTTCACGGTAATGACTGACAACACCTGATAATGTCGTAAATGCCATTGCAGTTAAAGATGTTGCAAGAGCAACATGAATAGGAATATGAAATACTAAAGTGAGTATCGCGATAATAAACCCAGCTCCTCCAGCTCCAACAAATCCTAATAAAATACCCATTACTAACATTGTTATAATAATTGCCACAGACTTTCCCTCCAGTAACACAATTATCCATCATATTTATCCTTACATACAAATAAAAAGCATCCTAGACGGATGCTTTTTATTTCAAAAATATGTACTTAATCTTGATTAATCAAAATAACCGCTGGACCAGCGACCACTACTCCAGCTACTTCTATTTTTTCAAATTCCTTTACTGTAATAGATATAACTCCTTCTCTTTCCATCAATTCTTTACTCAGGACATCAGTCGGGATTGCTTTCACCGTCTTACCTCCTTTTCATTTATACAATATGATAAAGTAAAACTTTAATGAGTGGGGTTTTTGTCCGTACTTATTAATTATTACCCCTCACCAATCGGACTAATAATCACCCAATGCATCTATATATATGCATCACCTCCGCTTTCATTCCTTATTCCACTCAAAAACCTTCTCCCCCTTCCGTGACATATTGAAAAATAAAAAAGAAGCTATAACATATAGCTTCCCTCTACGTTTCTTTAATCTTTATGCACCGTATATTCCATGACTTTTCCATCTCTATCAAATTGGAAAACAAGCTGTTCGCTATCTATTGGAATAAAGCCACGTTCAGTCCCAAGATAATACAAAGTGGTAACTCCTTCTTCCCCACTTCTCGTTTCCGTTGGAGCTCCTAACAATTGTATAATTTCTTCATTTGATTTCCCTATTAATTTATATTTTTGTAATAGATCATCTACCATATATACCCGCTTATCTGCATGATTTAACCATCTATTTTGATTAAACTTTGATGTATATTCATTTACCCTTAGTTGTACAGTGCACACTATTAATGGTATGAGTGCTACTATTAAAACCCCCAACATTTGCTTCTTTTCTTCATTACGATTTTTAGAAACATATAAAATAGCCCTTTGAATCATGACTAATAAAACAAATGGTATGAATACTACAAAAATGCTCCTTACACTTAAGGGTATATGGACCATATCAATGACGAATATAAATAGAATGTACATTACTATATACAAACAAAAATAGACATACAAAATGCCACGTAGCATAGCGTTCAGAAAGATCTCCCCTTTTAACTCACTATATAATTCATCCGGCTAATCATTTCTCGAATCTGTTCTAATTCTTGCACTGTATATACTACTTTCCCTGCTAAGATTTCATTTCTGAAGAACGTTACAATTTGCTCCCGATTTTTTAATCTAGGTGTTTCCTCACTAGAAAGATCTATTATTTCTTTTCCATTTTCATTATAAAAATATACAACTGGTTTTACCTTTTCTTTTATACTATTAGCCTGCATTTCTTTCAAACAATTGTATAAAATTTGAGATAGTTTCTTCGCCTTATATACTGGATTTCCTTCATTTTTCACTTGTATAGTTGACGAATCTTTACCTACTATATATTCAAATGTCTCTTCTTTTTCAACTTCTTGTTGATACTTACCCATTTCATCAATCATAAATGAATATATACCAGCATTTTCTTTCGTTAAACCATGAATTAATTTCTCTTCCCATTCTTTCGTCTCAAGTAGATAAATACCAGTTTTGCACAAGATGAGATGATGGATTCGATTATCGTTTATTTCACTATTATTTTTAATAAAAACATTCGGCATGATTTGAATTTCAGCATCTAATATGATGCCTTGCTCTATGAATCCTCGCTTCATATAATGTAATGTTTCGTACGTATTCATTTCAGCACCGTTTTTAGTATATTCTCGTAAATTTGCAATTAATTTTTGAAACATATGTATTTCGTTATTATGTTTATTTTGTATTTCACTACGTTCTTTACTATGCTGCATAGCTAATTGATTTTTCATCATACGCATATTTTCAATTTCTCTATTTGCACTTACTTGTAAATCATTGTATTTTTTCTGTTCCATATTTTTTAAATTATTTTGTTGTTCTTTATGCTCTATCACTGTAGCTGCAATTTCATTTTTATACGTTTCAATCGCTTGTTTCTTTTCAAATTCTACTTGCTGACTCTCTGATTCTAACTGTTTATTTTTATAAAACAGCACAAATGCTACAGCTAATAATATTAAAATCGCACCTATTAGCACATAATTCATATTTTTACTCCTTTATTTCATTTTCAATTATTTTTTATAAATATATCTACTATAGTATACTATGGTTTCGATATAGACTTTGTAAAAGTTGTATATTTTTAATAAAAGGCACCTCTGACGGGGCACCTTTTATTTTCACTCTATTGTACACCATACTGAATATAACTCGGATCGTAGTATATCCATTGATTTGTCCCTAAGCAAAGCCATCCATCTTGCTTACTCCACACTCGATACGATTCACCCTGATGTAACTGTCTTATAACATTTCCATTTAATGATGGAGCATCACGCAAATTTACATTATCACCAGTAATAGTCGCCACATAATGTTTATACTGAATATAACTCGGATCATTATATACCCACTGATTTGTCCCTAAACAAAGCCATCCATCTTGTTCTCCCCAAACTTCATATGTTTCGCCACGATTCAATTGGCGAATTACACTAGACTGTAAAGATGGTCCACTTCTCAAATTCACATTATCTCCATTAATTATAGCAACCCCGTACACTGGAGTTGCATTATTAGGCGTGGAAACATTACCTCCACCACTTGCTCCATTCCCTTTTAAAGCTTCTAATGAAACTGCAGCTGATACATCACAATTTCCTACGCCTGAAATTTGTCCAGAATCTGTGTACTGCCACGCTGTCCACGCTGTCCATCCACCAGCATCAGCAGGCGGTGTACTCGAGTATTTAGCAATCCAAAGCGGTATATCACTTAATCCGCTAATTCCGAACTCATTAATATACCAAACTCCTGTATATAACATTACATCTTTTCCAGTAGCCTGTTTCACATAATTTATGAAGCTTCTTGCCCAATTCGATATAGCGTTACCAGTTAAATTACTGTTGCTCGGATCTGTTGGTGATTCTAAATCCAGAACTGGCATTAAGTCTGTCTGGTTATTTTGTAATATACCCACAAAATATTTCGCCTCTGAAATTGCATCATTTTGTTCTGGGCGTGCAAAATGGTATGCACCAATTAATACATTCGCATTTCGTGCTGCTTGTACATTCTTAGTAAAAGTAGGATCAATGTAGTTTACACCTTCTGTCGCTTTTGCATACGCTGCTGGAATTCCAGATGCCTTCACTGCATTCCAATCAATATTCCCTTCCCAATGAGACACATCAATAAACGTAACATTTGAACTTGATCTGTTTTGCATATAAAATCTCCTATCAATTTTTTTACTTCGTATACATACAATATGTACAAGTTTCATAAGAGGACACAACATTTATGCTATAGAAACAAAGAGTAAACGTATGTTGTATACAAAATAAAAAAGACCTTGTATTACAAGGCCTTTTGCAAACTCACTTTATTTTGTAGCAAGTACATATTATAATACAAACCTTGCTCACTTAGTAATTCTTGATGTGTTCCTCTTTCTACTATCTCTCCATCATGCATCACAAAAATTTGATCTGCATCTTGAATTGTAGATAACCTATGCGCAATGGCTATCGTCGTTCTACCTTTTCGCATTTGTTGCAACGCTGTTTGAATAGCCTCTTCTGTTTCTGTATCGATATTAGCTGTTGCTTCATCTAATACTAATACTTTCGGATTCGTTGCTATCGTTCTAGCAAAAGCAATTAATTGTCGTTGACCGCTTGAAAATGCTGCACCTCTTTCTACTACTTCTGTTTCATACTGTTTTGGTAACTTTTCAATAAACGTATTTGCTTGCACAAATCGAGCAGCTTCTTTTACTTCTTCATCCGTAATTTCTTCATTATACATACGAATATTTTGCTTTACATTTCCAGCAAATAAAAATGCATCTTGCAATACGAGTCCTATTTTCTTTCTAATTTCTCGTTCTTCAAATTTTTCTAAATCTACACCGTCTATTACAATATTTCCTGACTTAATATTATAAAATCGCATTAACAAATTCATAATCGTACTTTTTCCGCTACCAGTATGCCCAACAAAAGCAACCGTTTGCCCTTGTTTCACGTGAAATGATACATTTTTTAAAACGTCACGCTTTCCATCATATGAAAAAGTAACATTTTTAAATTCAATATCCCCATCCACAACTTGAGGATTCTCATTGCCTTTTTGAACCGGTGCTAAATCTTTCTCGTCCATTAAATGAAATACACGTGATGACGAAACAAGTGCCTGTTGGAAAAAGGACAATTTCATCATCATCTCATTTACAGGTTGGAAGAAACGATGTATATAGTTAACAAAAGCATATAAAACTCCTACTTCAACAGGGCTCTTTAAAGCATCAATCCCAAATAAACCTAGTACTAACGCAATAGCTACAATATGCACTAAATCCGTAGCTGGTCGTAAAAGTAATGCGTCTAACTTCAAAGTACGTCGCCCTGCACTATAATGTTTATTATTCACTTCTTCAAACTCTTTTCTCATACGTTTTTCTTGTCTGAACACTTGAACAATATTCATTCCTTGTATGGACTCGTTCAACTTTGCATTTAACACGCTTAGTTGATTACGTACTTCTAAATAAAAAGCTGCACTTTTCCGGCGATATAATACCATAATCGCAAACATTATCGGAATTAATACGAGAGAAAATAGCGCTAATTTTACATCTAATAAAAACATCGCTACTAAAATACCTACTAAAAAGACTACATTTTTCACAAATGTTGATAATACACTAACATAAAAATCTTTAATCGCTTCCGTATCATTTGTTATACGCGATACAAGTGTACCAATCGGCGTACGATCAAAGAAACTTAATGACAGCTTTTGAACATGTTCATATACCTCAACTCGCATATCTTGAACAATCTTAAAAGCAATGTTCTGAAAGTACAATAGATTTAAATACGTAAATAATACTTTTAATAAATGAGCAACTATGTAAATTACAAATAAAGTAACGAGCGCTGATCGTTCAAAATCCCGCGGTACTAGGTGTTCATCGAGGAATTGTTTAATTAAAAAAGGACCCATCATTTCCGTTACTGTCGCACCAACTAAAAAGATAAATGCTAAAGATAGCAACCCTTTATATGGCTTCATATAGGAAAGCAATCTACTTAAATCACTTCGCTTCTTCTCTACCATCATACGCCTCCTTTCTCGACTAAAGCTTCTAATTGCTGGCTTTCATACATTTCCTTATACCAGCCGTTTTCCTTCATTAATTCCTCATGTGTACCTCTTTGTACAATTCTACCTTCATCAACAACAAGAATAAGATTGGCATGCTGAATTGCACTTAATCGGTGTGCAGTAATAATCGTCGTTTTCCCTGCTCTTTCCCTCTTTAAGGCACTTAAAATCGTCTCTTCTGTTTTTGCATCTACTGCTGATAAACAATCATCCAAAATTAAAATTTCAGCATTTGTTAATAAAGCACGAGCAATAGAGATTCGCTGTTTTTGACCACCAGATAACGAAACACCTCTTTCCCCTACTACTGTTTCATATCCTTCTGAAAATTGGAGGATGTCATTATGAATACAAGCAATCTCTGCAGCTTGGGTAATTTCATTATTTGTAGCATCCGCCTTTCCAAAGGCAATATTCTCACCAATACTTGCTGAGAATAAAAAATGATCTTGCGGCACGTATGAAATGGCAGAACGGACACCATGAAGTGTTATATCTCGAATATCTCGCTCCCCAATTTTTAATTCACCATTAAAATGATCATACTCACGGATTAAACATTTTAATAAAGTTGTTTTCCCTGCGCCTGTACGTCCTACAACTCCTAGCGTTTCGCCCTTCTTCAAATCAAAGTGAATATCGTTTAAATGTAACAATTCATTTTTCTTATACGAAAATGAATCAACGGCAAACGAAACATTACCGCTCGCTATTGTCTGTACAGCATTTTCGCTATTTACTACATCTGATTTTTGTGAAAGAATTTTTTCTACACGGTCATATGAAGCACGCCCACGCTCCATAATATTGAATAACCATCCAAACGCTAACATTGGCCAAACGAGGGTACCTAAATATGTCGTAAATGTAACGAGATCACCTACTGTTAATTCACCTCTTACAACTAATACCGATCCATAACATACTGCGATTAAAAAAGAAAATCCAACGATAAGAGAGATTGTCGGATCAAATAACGAATCAATACGTGCAACTAACACATTTTTATGTACAACATCTTCTGATTTTCTTCGAAACGCCTGCAAATCTTCTTTCTCTTGTCCAAGCGAGCGAATCACTTTCATTCCACTCATACTCTCTTGCACTTTATCATTGATTTCCGAAAACGATTGCTGTGCTTTATGAAACCTTTTATGTAATAAAGTTCCATAATAATTTGTCGAAATAGCTACAATCGGCATTGGAATTAAACTTAATAATGTTAACTTCCAGCTAATTGTAAAACCCATCGCTACGAGTACACATCCTCCGACAGCTAATGAGTCAACAAGCGTCAAAACACCTGCTCCAGCAGTTTGCTGGATCGCTTGAATATCATTGGTCGCATGTGCCATTAAATCACCTGTTCGATTTGACTGATAGAAAGATGGACTCATCTTTGTAAAATGTTCATATAAATTTTTTCGTAATTGGCGAGCTAATTTTA
Organism: Bacillus sp. ISO11; assembly: GCF_003458115.1. NCBI lineage: Bacteria > Bacillati > Bacillota > Bacilli > Caryophanales > Bacillaceae > Bacillus > Bacillus sp. ISO11. Next base: position 14,325 of record NZ_QXCO01000016.1, read on the forward strand.
ATGAAGACCCGAAAATCATAATACGCCATATGTAACGTAATATGTACATCGTAATGCCTACAATTACTAATAGTACAACCCATTTTAGTAACTTATCGGTCGTCAATGTTCCATCATTAATTTCATCTACAACGATTCCAATTACTTTTGGTGCTACAAGTTCTAAAAGTGCAACGCCAAACAATAAAATAATTCCAGTTATGTACGCTCGTTTTTCTTGTTTAAAAAACCACGCTAAATTCATAAACACTTTCATTTTTTTCCTCCTCCCTTAAAATGAGCGATGTTTTCAGTTTACCAAAAATACAGAATTTTTAAAAGTTTTAAAAACTATAACTAACAAAAAGAAAGACACTCTTAGCGAGTGTCTTTTAGCGCTTATTTCATTTGCTGCTTGTTCATTGCGCTCATCATTTGATTGATTTTCTTTTGGGAAGGTTTTTGTCCCATTTGCATCATCATCATTTTTAACATTTGTTCGTTAATTGGTGGATTTTTTTGTAAGTAATTCATCATATATTTGCGGGCAATGAAAAATCCTAACGCCACGCCTGCTACTAGTGCTACTACGCCCACTAGAATACCTAACCAAATTGGCATATATTTTCCTCCTTCATGTTGTCTACCTTACAGTGTACTAAAACCTTTTCAATAAGACAAGATACAATTCGACATTTTTTACACATATGTTCGTACTTGTTTTAGAGGATTCAGCCATCCGTACTTTGTATTTTCATAATCCATAGCTAAAAATGTTAATTCACACTTTCTTAACACCTCAAAGAATGTTGTTTCCATAGAGACATTTCCAGAGGTATTCATACGAATATAGTGCGGTTTCACCATTATTTCGCCGTACTCCGCTCCCGTATAAAGTGTATGTGTATGATGTGTTCTATCATATTTACCAAGAACGCGCAAAGCTTGTTCTAATTTATGATGAATTTTCATTACTTGCAATGGCATCGTTATATACATCATTTGCTTATATAACACTTTTTTCTCCGAAAGGGACCCAGATTCTGAAAATCGAGCAAATAAATCAAAAAACAAATATTCACGACCAAAATAAGCTTTCGCAATATCCTCTTGAATTAAATACAATTCATACGTTTTCATTTTTCCACTCCCAATCTGGACAACCTTTTCTCTTCATTATATATAAGAAAATTTGCAATGATTGTCTGACTGCGGAGAGATAAAAAACTTTTTCTGTCGAAAAAACTCATTTACATAAAAAAACCTCTCCATGCCGGAGAGATTTTTCTGAAATCATTAAAGCATTTCTTTTACTTTACGAACAACGTTCTCTACAGTAAATCCATACTCTTCCATAATTTTCTCACCAGGAGCAGAAGCACCGAATGTATCGATACCTAACACATCTCCTTCAAGACCTACGTAACGGTGCCATCCGAATGTAGCACCCATTTCGATTGCGAAACGTTTTGTTACTGCTTTTGGTAATACAGATTCTTTGTACTCTGCAGTTTGAGCTTCGAAGCGATCCATAGATGGCATGCTGACAACCGCTGCGTCAACGCCGTCTACTGCTAATGCTTTTTGAGCTTCAACAGCTAGGCTTACTTCAGATCCAGTTGCAAGTAAGATTACATCAGCCGTTTCTTTCTTGCTTGCAGAAACTACATATGCACCTTTTGCTACTTTTTCATACGTATCATCTTTTGCACCTTCTAATGTTGGAAGGTCTTGACGAGTTAATACTAAAGCAGTTGGTTTGTTTGTAGATTCTAAAGCAAGTCTCCAAGCTGCAACAGATTCGTTACCATCAGCAGGACGGATAACAGAAACGTTTGGCATTGCACGAAGCGCTGCTAATTGCTCGATTGGTTCATGTGTTGGACCATCTTCACCAACAGCGATACTGTCATGTGTGAATACATACGTTACTGGCAATTGCATTAATGCTGCAAGGCGAATTGCTGGACGTAAGTAATCAGAGAATACGAAGAACGTACCACCGTAAGTTTTTAAACCACCATGTAGTGCAATACCGTTCATTGCTGCACCCATTGCGAACTCACGTACACCGTACCAAATGTTTTTACCGCTGTAATCATCTCTTGTAAAGTCTTTTTCGTTATTCATGTATGTTTTGTTAGAACCAGCAAGGTCAGCAGATCCACCGAAGAATGATGGTACAGACTCTGCAATTGCATTAATTACAGCACCAGAAGAATTACGAGTTGCTGCTTTTGATCCTAATTCATAAGTTGGTAGGTTTTGCTCCCAACCTTCTGGAAGTTGACCGTTCATTGCTGCTTGGAATTCGTTTGCTAATTCTGGGTATGCTTGTGCATATTCACCTAGCATCGTGTTCCACTCAGCTTGCGCAGTTTCACCAACATCTTGTACTGTTTTACGGAAGTTGTCATATACTTCTTCTGCTACGTGGAAGTCTTGCTCAGCAGTCCAAGCATATGCTTCTTTCGTTAATTTCGTTTCTTCTACACCAAGTGGAGAACCATGTGAAGCTGATTTTCCTGATTTGTTTGGAGAACCGAAACCAATTGTCGTTCTTACTTCAATTAGCGTTGGGCGTTTTTCGTCAGCTTTCGCTTCTTCAATTGCTTTCGCGATTGCTTCAATATCGTTTCCATCCTCAACACGGATTACTTGCCATCCGTATGCTTTGTAACGATCTTCTACACTTTCAGAGAATGAACGATTTAAATCGCCATCTAATGAAATATCGTTTGAATCATAAAGCACAACAAGACGACCTAATTGTAAATGAGCAGCTAATGAAGATGCTTCAGCAGAAACGCCCTCCATTAAATCTCCATCACCACAAATAGCGTATGTATAATGATCTACTACACTATACGCATCACGGTTATATTTAGCAGCTAAATGTCTTTCAGCCATTGCCATACCTACAGCAGTTGCAATACCTTGTCCAAGTGGACCAGTTGTTGCATCTACACCAGCTGTATGACCGTACTCAGGATGTCCTGGAGTTTTGCTTCCCCATTGACGGAAGTTCTTTAAGTCATCCATTGTTACATCATAACCAGATAGGTGAAGTAGGCTGTATAATAACATTGAACCATGACCTGCAGATAATACGAAACGATCACGGTTAAACCACGTTGGGTTATTTGGATTGTGTTTCATAAATTGAGTCCATAATGTATAAGCCATTGGTGCTGCACCCATTGGCATTCCTGGGTGACCAGAGTTTGCTTTTTCAATCGCATCGATGGATAATGTGCGAATCGTGTTGATAGAAAGTTGTTCGATTGAATGTGACATGCTATTCTTCCCTTCGCTTATATTAGTAAACGTTTTATACATTTATATGATAGCTTCCCACGCAAGATTATACAACATGTATCGACAAATATGTTGATATTTTTTTAATTTTTTATAAAAAAATCAATGTTTCCGGGAATGTATGGGCATTCAATATGACATACTTTTTCATTATTTTTATTTTAAAAAGAAAGAGAATTATCTGTATATTTATACAAATTTCTTCTATACTTACTTTTTTAAATACGTTTTTAAAAACATAAAAAAGCATCTAACTTCGATGCTTTTCAAATAAGTTAAACAATCCGTTTCCGAATCGAACTTGAAATCAAATCAATTATAATTACCATTAAAATAATACCTAATAAAATAATCCCAACACGAGACCAATTCCGTGAACTCAGCGCAAAAATTAAAGGTGTACCAATCCCTCCTGCTCCAATAACCCCTAAAATCGCAGCGGATCGTACATTAATTTCAAATCTGTATAACGTATACGATAGAAAATCTGGTAACACTTGTGGTAACACTGCATACCAAAGTATTTGAAAACGGTTTGCTCCTGTTGCTAGCAACGCTTCCGTCGGTCCTTTATCTATGTTTTCAATTCCTTCTGAATATAGTTTCCCTAACATTCCAATAGAATGTAATCCTAAAGCTAATACTCCTGCAAAAGAGCCTGGACCAACAGCTTTTATAAATAAAAGAGCCATAACTAATTCAGGAAACGTACGAACAAAACTAAGTACAAATTTCCCAGATCCTGAAGTTAATTTTCCACTACTCATATTCGTTGCCGCCCAAAAGGCAAACGGAACAGATAAAAATGCAGAAATAAATGTACCTAATATCGCAATTGCCAACGTATCAATTAATCCATGTAATAAATCTTCACCATCTGGCAAAGATACATACGACCAGTCTGGATTTAATATCCCTGTCATAATCGCTTTCGTAATTTCACCTGCTGTGTCCTTTATCCCTTCTAATGGTACTCCTGAAAAGGCCCATACATATACAACTGTAAGTGCTATTAAAATAATCCAGCGATATATACTCGGTTTCTTCGTTTTTTGCACAATCATCGTCGTTCTATTCATTATAGTTTCTCCCGCAACAATGTACTAATGTAGTCAATTAACAAAACAACAATAAGGGTATAGATAATTATAGAAGCAGTTTGTTGATATTGTAAAAATCCAAGTGTACGATCATAATATAGTCCAATACCACCTGCTCCTACTAAACCTAGGACAGCCGCTGCACGTACATTCACCTCAAATGTATATAGTACATAGGAAACAAAGTGTGCTTTTACTTGTGGAATGACTCCATAAACAATCCATTGTACCTTAGTAGCCCCTACAGCTGTCATCGCTTCTAGTGGGCCAGGGTCAATTGATTCAATTGATTCATACAACAATTTCGCTACAAGTCCAATTGAAAAAAAAGTAAGAGCCAAAATACCTGGAAGTGGCCCAATTCCAAAAATCGCTACGAAAATAGCCGCTAATAATAAATCTGGTATTGTTCGTATAAAATTTAAAATCATTCGAGCTAGACTGTATAAAAATGTGTTAGTAAACACATTACTTGCTGCAAACAATGCAAGTGGAATAGCTAAAATCGCTCCTAAGGTCGTCCCAATAATCGCCATACGTATTGTATCTAACATCGCTGTTGTAATAACTTGAAAATAACTCCAATCAGGTGGCACCATTTCTTTCAATAGATCTACCATATTTGGAAAACCGCCTACCAGTTTTGAAAATGATGCATCTACTTGTACACTACTACTCCACAGCATTAAAATAACTAAAATAAACGTTAACATATGTTTCAATTTACTCGGCGGCTTCGGTATTTCATTTGAATATATCGTCACCTCATTCATTTTACTGCCACCTCTAATAATTCGCTTTTCTGAGCAACGTCCCCATAAATTTCAGCAAATTTTTCATCCGTTGCTTCTTCTACTAAACCGTCAAAAACAATTTCTCCTGCATGTAATCCGATAATGCGTGTCGCATATTGTCTAGCCAAATCAATAGAATGTAAATTTACAATTGTCGTGATTCCAAAATCTTCATTAATTTTTTTCAAATCATCTAGCACTTGCTTTGTCGTAAGTGGATCTAACGATGCAACAGGCTCATCTGCCAATATGATTTTTGCTTCTTGCGCCAATGCTCTAGCTATCGATACACGTTGCTGTTGTCCTCCTGATAATTCATCAGCACGTGCATATGCTTTTTCTAAAATATTCACTCTTTTTAACGCTTGAAATGCGAGCTCCACATCTTCTTTCGGAAACAAACCTAACGTTGTACGTAATGTGGAATGATATCCAACACGACCAGCTAATACATTTTTTAATACTGTTGATCGCTTTACAAGGTTAAAACTTTGGAAGATCATACCGATATCCCGGCGCATACGCCTTAATCCTTTTCCTTTCGCAGAAGTAATAGACTCACCTTCAATAATGATTTCTCCTTCGGTAATCTCATGAAGACGATTTACGGATCTGAGAAGTGTAGATTTTCCAGCTCCGGATAATCCGACCATTACAATAAACTCACCTTTTTGAATCTTTAAATTTATATTATTCAATCCCTTTGTGCCATTCGGATACATTTTGGAAACATTTCGAAACTCTATCACACATCTTACCTACCTTCTATGTATTCAAAACGGCAAACTAACTGAAAACATCCCCTTTCAGCTAGCTGCCATTTCCATATGTATTATTGCGTTTTTACTTTCTTCCCATATTCACGAACGATGTCAAATTTACTATCATCAGATTTAACATATCCTTCATGTGAATATACTTCTTTAATGATTTTGTGACCTTCCTCATTCTTTCCAATTTCAATGAAAGCATCTTGTAATTTCTTGCTCCACTCTGCATCTAAATCAGATCGTACAGAAATTGTATCGTTCGGAATTTTCTCAGTAAATTTCACTATTTTCGTTTGATCAAATATATTCGGATAATCTTTTTTTACAATATTACGAGCATCTTGGAATACAACAGCCGCATCTACGTCACCATTTAAAAGAGCAATAAGCGACTGATCGTGACCTTTTAATGTAACAGGTTTCACATCTTTTAACGGATCAATTCCCTCTTTTAATAGAACAGCTGCAGGCCACACATATCCCGCTGATGACGTTACATCTTGATAGCCAATTTTTTTACCTTTTAAATCTTTTACACTATTAATATTTGAATCTTTCTTAACAACAAACTCAGATTTATAAAAGTCTACTAAATCCTTTGTAGGGGCTCCCGTTTCATCATCTACTCCAAAACGTTGTGCTTGTAAAATTACATTTGCAGCCTTCTTTTCATGTGCTAATACGTACGCTGTTGGCGGTAAAAATCCTACATCTACTTGTTTAGATGCCATCGCTTCTACAATTGTATTGTAGTTCGTTGAAATACTAACTTTTACTGGAATATTTAACTTATCACTTAATAGCTTCTCAAGCGGTTTTGCCTTCGCCTCTAACGTATCTGCATTTTGAGAAGGAACAAATTGAACATTTAAAGTCTTCGGTACATACCCTTTTTTCGTATCTTCATTTTTACTTGATTCCTTCGTTCCACAGCCACTTAATAATCCCGCTGCTAGTACAACTGTTGTGCTCATTGCAAAAACTTTTTTCAACATATTAATGCCTCCATTTTTCATTGTTATAAAATAACCTTTCATAAACATGAAGAAATATATCACATATTTTTACAAATAATTGATTATTTACAGAATCTTTACACATTCTATACACTCACATTAAAATTCTCTTCACATATTTGATATGATGAATTGGAAGATAACAATAGAAAAGGTGAGTCATATTGGAACAAAATCAAACTGTAACTTTAAACATCTTATTAACAAGCGATATACATGGCACTGTTTATCCTATTCACTACCAAGATAACTCCCCAGCAGAACTTGGTTTAGCTAAAATTTCTACTCTTATAAAAAAAGAACGTTCCCAAAATACAAACGTTCTTTTAATTGATAATGGCGACTTTATTCAAGGAACACCATTTACTTATCACTATGTTACATACGAAAAAAACAAAAAAAACCCAATGTCCTTATTAGCGAATTACTTACAGTATGACGCTGCAATTATCGGCAATCATGAATTTAATTACGGGATGGATATATTAAATAATGCTGTGACTACTGCGAACTTCCCGTACCTATCAGCAAACATTTTAGATAAAAACAGTAAAAAACCTTATTTCGGGAAACCATATGTAATAAAACATATTGAATCAAATATAAAAATTGCTATTTTAGGGGTAACAACACATTACATACCAAATTGGGAACAGTCCCATCACATTAAAGATTTACTATTTGAAGATGCATTAAAGACTACAAAAGAATGGGTTTCTTATATTCGCAAACATGAGAAACCAGATTTACTAGTCGTAGCGTATCACGGGGGAGTTGAACGAGATTTACAAACCGGGGTACCGACTGAAGTGTTAACAGGAGAAAACCAAGGATATGCAATGTGCCATGAAATTGAAGGCATAGATATCTTATTAACAGGCCACCAACACCGGGAAATTTCTCACACAATGGCTAACGGTGTAACAATTTTACAGACCGGATGCAATGGACACTCAGTTGGAAAAGTAAAAGTAACATTCGAAAAAACGAAACATAAATGGGTGAAAAAAGAGAGTTCTTCTGAATTATTATCTGTACAAGGATTTGAGGCGGACCAAGATGTACTTTCATTGGTAGCCGATTACGAAAAGAAAACACAAAAGTGGCTTGATCAACCTATTGGAATCATTCAAGGGGACATGCAAATTTCAGATGCTATGCAAACTCGTTTGCATGATCATCCTTTTATAGAATTCATAAATAAAATACAGATGAATATAGCTAATGTATCAATTTCTTGTACAAGTTTGTTCCATAATACATCTCCAGGTTTCCCGGAACATGTAACAATGCGTGATATCGTTTCTAATTATATTTATCCAAACACATTAAAAGTAATTAAAATAACTGGAGCAGATATAAAAAATGCTCTTGAACTCTCTGCTTCTTATTTCACATTAAAAACAGATGGATCAATCACCGTAAGTCCTACCTACATAGAACCAAAGCCACAACATTATAATTATGATATGTGGGAAGGGATTTCATACGTATTAAACATTTCAAAACCAATTGGTGAAAGAGTAGAATCTTTACAGCATAACAGTGCTCCTCTTAATATGAATGAAGAATATGACGTTGTAATGAATAATTATCGTGCAAGTGGCGGGGGAAATTTCTTTATGTTTCAAAACAAACCAGTAGTAAAAGATATACCCACAGATATGTCTGAACTTATCGCTAATTATATATTGGAACATAAAACGATAGAAGCAACAGTTAATAACAACTGGAAAGTTATTAAATAACGATTTTTACAAATAAAAAAGATGGGCTTCGCCCATCTTTTAATTTAATTTTGCATTATCTTGCTTTTTTAAAGCTTTTAATTTCGTCGGTGTAACATCTGTACCTTCTTCGTTAACAACTTTAATACCTTTAAGTTCGTTTAACATATTTTGACGAAATCCTTTTAAATATTGTTCACGTAGCGATTGACGCTCACGTTGCTCTTCTTCAGTTAAACCTTCAGCTTTTGCTTTTTTCGCTAAGAAGTTAATGCGTTCAACGAGTTCGTGATTAATCATCTCGAATCCCCCTTCTAATCAAAACTGATTATTATCATACAATAGTTACTCTTCTTTATCAAGCAATTGCTTCGTATACTCTACATATCTACGATGTACAGTCGCCTTTGAAACATTATGACCAAATCCACGTAATGTTGCTGCAATTTCTTCAAACGTGAGTTCACTTTTTCGCAAACGTACAATTTCCTCAATTGGCACTTCTTTTTTCTCTCTTCCTACACTTAAATGACGATTTTTTAAATTTTTTTCTGGACGATAACCTTTTTCTACTGCACGTTGCATACCTCGTTTAATTTTCATATTATGAATCTTTCTTTGATATTCTTCAACAATACCAATAATATCTAATACCATCGAATCAGAATCCGACAATTGTAATTCACCATTATGTGTATGCGTATATACTTTTATGCCTTCTTTATGTAAACAATGCATTAACGCGATCTTCGCATTTCCTCTACCAAGACGCGTTTCATCTTGTATAAGTAACACATCAATTTGTTCGTCTCGAATTGTATCCAACACCTCTAATATACCGTCACGTTCAATTGTATATCCACTAGCCTGCTCTTCAATCACCTTAGTAACATTCATTTGATAGCGCTCAGCTAAATGCAATAATTCATCTTTTTGACGTAATAATGATGTTTCTTGCGCTTCTTTCGTTGTACTCACACGTGCATAAATAATTGCATTCATTTTGAACCCCTCTTTCTCCCTATTATTTCCCTATAGTGTAACATAAATCTGCCATTTGTTCGAACTTATGTTTGTAGAATGTTTTTTCACATGTTATACTTATTAATAAGAAAAATGAAAGAAAACGAGGTGTTAGAAAACATGGAAAAGTTAACGAAACGCCAGCAAGACATTCTCGACTTTATTAAGCTAAAAGTACAAGAAAAAGGATATCCACCTTCCGTACGTGAAATTGGTCAAGCAGTCGGCCTCGCTTCTAGTTCTACAGTGCACGGACATTTATCACGATTAGAAGAAAAAGGATACATTCGACGCGATCCAACAAAACCACGTGCCATTGAAATTTTAGGTGAAGACCGAATGGATACGGAAACACAATCTGTTATTCAAGTTCCAATTGTCGGAAAAGTTACTGCTGGTTTACCAATTACAGCGGTCGAAAGCGTAGAGGAACATTTCCCACTTCCAGCTAGTATTGTTGCTGGAGCAGACCAAGTGTTCATGTTACGTATTTCTGGAGATAGTATGATTGAAGCTGGTATTTTCGATGGAGATTTAGTTGTTGTTCGCCAACAACAGTCTGCATATAATGGTGAAATTGTAGTCGCTTTAACAGAAGATAATGAAGCAACTGTTAAACGTTTCTATAAAGAAAAAGACCATTTCCGTCTACAACCAGAAAATTCTTCATTAGAACCTATCATTTTAAAACAAGTGTCAGTTATCGGGAAAGTAATTGGCGTATATCGTGATTTACATTAAAAATAAAAAAAAGAAGATAATTACCTTATTTATATAACGGTAATTATCTTCTTTTTTTGTATTTTGATAGATTTCCATGCATTCTATTTCTTATTAACGAGTTTTAATCGTCACATCTCCAGCAGCCGTTTTACCACTAATCTTTTTACTACCATTTCCAATTGTTACGTTTTTATTTTCTTCATTAAAAATTGTTACATCTCCGGCAGCACTTTGCCCAGTAATTACCGCATCTTGTGGTTTTTCCGATAAAGTAATATCTATATCTCCCGCAGTTGAACTTGCTTCTAGATTATACTTAGAATCATGATCTTGAATATTTATTTCCCCACTTGTTGTTTTTGCGGTCACTTTCCCTAATACCTTCTTAAAATTCACCTCACCAGCTTTTGTCGATCCCTCCACATTCTTAGCCGTTATTTGTTTCAACTCTACTTCTCCAGCAAGTGTTCTAACACTTACGCTATCACTTTTCACATCACTCATTTCGATTTGTCCAGCAGATGAATTTACTTTTACATCTTGGTAAGAGCGTTCGGGCACAAGGAGAGTCAATTTAGACGTTTGAAACCTAAAATCGTAAAAAGAAAAATCAAATGAAGCACCTTTTTCTCTTTCCCCAATAACTTTTAATGTGTCACCATCTTCTGCAATGCGAATCTCTTGTTTACGTACATCTCCTGATTGCTTGATATAAAAAGAAGAGTCAGGAGATTTTTGGACAATAATATCCCCGGCATCTAACTTAACTTCTATATTTTTTAATGTTTCGTTTTTAATTACATTTTCTTTATCGCCTTTTTTAGCAGTTTGTACTGCTTTTTCATATGTTTGGGAAATTCCTATTACTCCAATAATGATACAAGCAATAGCGATTAAAAATAGTTTTTTCATCATTTACTCTCCTTTTATCATTTTGAAGTTCCATATTACATATCGTACACACAATCTCTTAAACCACTTTGTACTATAAAAAGCGATAATACATAACAATAAACCTACTCCAACAAACGTTATACTAACGAAAAGATCCAACCATATAAAAGTACCCATAAATACTTTTCCAATAACGAAAAATGGTGTTACTACACTAGCAATACCACCGATCCAAAAAGAAAATATAAAAGCAATAATTGCGACTAATGGGCCTAACACAATAATAAAATTAAACAAACTAAGTCCAATCGCTGCCATAACAGCTCTTGTCACATTTGAAGTCGATGGATTTTTTTTCATTTCATCGAAGCGATACATCGCAAGTAATTCTTTCGCGATTACTTTCGGAGAACCAAGGCCTTGTATTATTTCTGATTCAGTTTTCCCCTCTTCTAGTCCAAACTGAAAGTGCTCTTCATAATCCAATAAAATATCTTGCCTCTCTTCCTCTGGTAACTTTCTAAGATAACTTGATAATTCTTTAAGAAACCCTTCTTTACTCATCCCATTCCACCCCTTCAATAATTTCTTGTACCCCTTTCGCAAAATCACACCATTCTGTTACTAACAAATGAAATTGCGTCTCCCCTTGCTCTGTTAATTGATAATATTTACGAGGTGGCCCTTCCGTAGATTCCTTTAAATACGTTTGAAAATACCCTTCTTTCGTCAAACGACGTAATAAAGGGTATACCGACCCTTCCGATATTAAAAATTTATTAGAAATTTGCTGAACAAGTTCATAACCGTAACTATCTTTACGTTTTACAAGTGCTAATACACAAAGTTCAAGCACACCTTTTTTAAACTGAACGTTCAAGTGCCATCCTCCTTTCCTATCTTAGTACTGTTCAATGCACAGTACCTATCTTATCCATAATATACCATTTGGTATTGTTTATTGCAAGGTACTAAGCTATATTTATTTCCTAAATTTAGAAAATAAACTGACGAATCCCTGAATAAGACTGTTTTATAACTAAGTATCATTACGTTAATACCATTGAGTAATGATTCGATTCACAAGCCACAAACTTACAACCTTGCAGATGAGGACGTAAAAATCATTGGTCGCGTCGTACAGGCAGTAAAAAATTATTAAGTTATAGCACAAGTAATTAAAAAAAAGAGAAGATCGATTCTATCGAAAAAATTTTCTTAGTAAAATGATTCAAGGAAATCAAAAACAATCCAATAACTTCACTTAAAAAAGCTAAAAAAAGCCCTGATACCGTAGTATCAAGGCTTCTCTCTCTTAGTATAGAGACATATATTGATCGCGTTCCCATTGGTGAACTTGTGTTCTAAATATATCCCACTCAATCTCTTTCGCTTCGATGAAGTGCTCAAGTAAGTGTTCTCCTAGTGCACCGCATACTACTTCATTAGATTGTAATGTAACTAATGCTTGCGCTAATGTTGCTGGTAAGTCAACGATACCTGCTTCTTCGCGCTCTTCTTTTGTCATTACATAGATGTTACGATCTACTGCTGCTGGTGGAGTTAATTTGTTTTTAATTCCATCAAGACCTGCAGCTAATAATGTAGCCATTACTAAATATGGGTTTGCAGCTGGGTCAACACTACGTACTTCTACGCGTGTACTAATACCACGAGATGCAGGGATACGTACTAACGGACTACGGTTTTGTGCAGACCATGCTACGTAACAAGGCGCTTCATATCCAGGCACTAGACGTTTGTATGAGTTTACAGTTGGGTTTGCTATCGCTGTAAATGCTGGTGCATGTTTTAAAATACCTGCGATGAAGTGACGAGCATCATCACTTAATTGTAAGTCACCGTTTGCATCAAAGAATACGTTCTCACCATTTTTAAATAATGATAAGTTACAGTGCATACCTGAACCGTTCACACCGTATAGTGGTTTTGGCATAAACGTTGCGTGTAAACCATGTTTACGAGCAATTGTTTTTACAACAAGTTTGAATGTTTGAATGTCATCACATGAGCGAATTGCATTTGCATATTTAAAGTCAATTTCGTGCTGCCCTGGAGCAACCTCATGGTGAGATGCTTCAATTTCAAATCCCATTTCTTCAAGTTCAAGAACGATATCACGACGACAGTTTTCCCCTAGATCCATCGGCGCAAGGTCGAAGTATCCACCGTTATCGTTTAGTTCTAATGTTGGATTTCCTTTTTCATCAACCTTAAATAGGAAGAATTCTGGCTCTGGTCCAAGATTGAAGTCTGAAAATCCTAAAGCTTCCATTTCTTTTAACACACGTTTTAAGTTGTTACGTGGGTCTCCATCAAATGGAGTGCCATCTGCATTGTAAATATCACAGATTAGTCGAGCTACTTTACCTTTTTCAGCTGTCCAAGGGAAAATTACCCAAGTGTCTAAATCAGGATATAAATACATATCAGATTCTTCAATACGTACGAAACCTTCAATCGAAGATCCATCAAACATCATTTTGTTATCAAGAGCTTTCGTTAATTGTCTCACTGGAATCTCTACGTTTTTAATTACCCCTAAAAGGTCCGTAAATTGTAAACGGATATACTTTACATTCTCTTCTTTCGCCAAACGGAAAATATCTTCTTTTGTGTATCTAGACATTATAAATTCCTCCTTAGTCCCTCTAATCGCCTTCAGAATCAGTTATCTTTAGTGAAAAAATCTTGAAATGTCACCTTGTCGCAATGAAGTTCGATTGAATCTACCTGTATGTTGTAGTTCATCTCGAAGTATTTTGCGAAGCTCAGTTTTTGAAATTTCTTTCGTTTCTTCTTTTACTTTCACTGCTTCTGTTTGATTTTCTTTCATTAGTAACACTTGTTTAATACCAGCCATATTCAAGCCTTGATCTAACAAATCTTTAATTTCTAACAACTTATCTACATCGTTAAATGAAAATAATCTACGATTCCCCTTTGTACGGGTTGGAGAAACAAGATTATGCTCTTCATAGTAGCGAATTTGACGTGCAGACAATTGTGTTAAATCCATAACAATACCAATAGGAAACAGCGGGGCAGAACGTCTATCTTCTTTCATTTTTCAGTTCCTCCTTCGCCTTAACTGCTTCTCATTTTATACTATGTTATGTTTAGTGTCAATAGATGTTAGCTTTTCTTACATGATTTTTTATAATTTTTTTTATGAATTTTTTCATTCTTTTTTCTAATCGCATAAATCATTACTTTTATACGAAAAAAGCTGCCGAAATCGACAGCTTCCCCTTAAGAAATTGTTAATAATTCTTTTTCAATTAATGCATCAATTGCAGAACAAATCGCAATCTTCACATGTGAATAAGTTAACCCACCTTGGACGTAAGCAACATAAGGCGGACGAATTGGACCATCAGCAGACAATTCAATACTTGCACCTTGAATAAATGTTCCCGCAGCCATAATTACATCATCTTCATAGCCTGGCATATAGTTTGCATACGGAGTAAAATGCGAATTAATTGGAGATGCATATTGAATCGCTTGGCAGAAGGCAATCATACGGTCTTTATCATCAAATTGAACAGATTGAATTAAATCTGTTCTTGGTGCATTCCACGCTGGTGACGTGTTCATTCCTAACTTTTCTAAAAACGCAGCTGTAAAAATTGCACCTTTCAGCGCTTGTCCTGCAACATGTGGCGCTAAGAAGAACCCTTGATACATTTCTTGCAGACTGTATAAAGACGCTCCAGCTTCCGCGCCAATTCCCGGAGATGTTAAACGATATGCACACGCTTCAACATACTGTTCTTTCCCGACAATATAACCACCAGTTTTAACAATTCCGCCGCCCGGGTTTTTAATAAGCGAACCCGCCATTAAATCTGCACCAACATGACATGGCTCTTGCTCTTCAATAAACTCGCCATAACAGTTATCTACAAACACAACAACATCAGGTTTAATTTCTTTAACAAACGCGATCATCTCTTTAATTTGAGAAATAGTAAACGATGGACGAGTAGCATAACCTTTCGAGCGCTGAATACCGATCATTTTCGTATTATTATGAATCGCTGCTGCAACAGCCTCAAAATCAACAAGCCCAGCTTCAGTTAGCGGAACTGCATTGTAACCGATATTATATTCTTTAAATGAACCTACACCTTTCCCACGTACACCAACAATTTCCTCTAACGTATCATACGGTTTCCCAGTGATATACAATAACTCATCTCCCGGGCGTAAAATACCAAATAACGCTGTAGAGATAGCGTGAGTACCTGAAATAATTTGCGGACGAACAAGTCCAGCTTCCGCCCCAAATACATCAGCATACACTTTTTCTAACGTATCACGGCCAATATCATCATAACCATAACCTGTTGTCGGGATAAAATGCGAGTCACTAATTTTATGTTTACGAAAACTTTCTAATACACGAAACTGATTGCTTTCAATTACTTCATCCGCACGTTTATGTACTTCTGTAATCTGACTCTCTACTTCTTTTACGATTGGAGCAATTTTTTCTCCATTTTTCAAACGATCAAACATTTTTATTTTCTCCTTCTTCCACTAAAAATCTCTTTAATTGCACATTAAGCGATGAATGAGTAAAAATATACCCTGCACAATCATATACAAATTTATCTTCTAGAAACTCCATCTTTGCTAATAGAGTTTCCGTCTTTAAAAGCGTTAACAACTTACCTTCACTCGGAGGGATTTCCACTCGATAACGATCCATTTCTTTCTTCATCTTCGTTTCTATCGCTTCTTTTATACGCAATAAATCACTTTCTTCAAAAGCACTAGTCATTAAGAAATCACTTTTCGGAAACGGAATAAAGTTTTGATGTAATTCATCTTTTTTATTATATAACGTAATAACAGGAATATGGTTAATTTCAAGTTCTGATAATAATCTTTTTACTGTTTTTTCATGCCCTATGTAGTTAGGATCCGCGGAATCAACTACATGTAAAATGACATCTGCTTCCCCCGCTTCTTCCAGTGTTGAACGAAAAGAAGCGATTAATGAAGTAGGTAAATCTTGTATAAAACCAACAGTATCAGTTAGTAATACTGTATAACCAGAAGGTAACGGCATCTTCCTTGTCGTTGGGTCTAATGTTGCAAACAGAAGGTTTTCTTCAAACGTATCAGCTTCCGTTAATCTATTAAACAGTGTCGATTTCCCTGCATTTGTATACCCTATTAATGACACTTGAAATACTTTATTATCTTTTCTTCTCTCACGATATCTTTTTCGATGTTCCACAACAACTGCAAGTTGTTTCTTTATTTCATCAATACGCGATCGAATATGACGACGATCCGTCTCTAATTTCGTCTCACCCGGTCCTCTTGTTCCAATACCACCACCAAGACGCGATAAGGACAATCCTTGCCCCATAAGACGCGGCATTGTATATTGCAACTGAGCTAATTCTACTTGAAGCTTACCTTCCCTCGACTTCGCACGTTGCGCAAAAATATCCAGTATTAGTTGCGTTCGATCAATTACTCTCGCATCTAATACTGAGGATAAATTCCGAATTTGACTCGGCGTTAATTCATTATTAAATACAATAACATCCGGCTCTAACTCTTCAGTTAACATTGTAAGCTCTTCTAATTTCCCTTTACCTATGTAAGTTGCCGGATGAAACTTTGGTCGTTTTTGCGTTGTTGACACTAACAATTCTGCTCGTGCAGTCTTCGCTAGTGATGCAAGCTCTTTCATGGAATGCATAAATTTTTCATCATCATCTTGTGGCAATTGACAGCCTACTAATATGACTTTTTCTTTTTCTTCCATCAAATATGTTCACTCATCCTTTTCGAAATTTAAACCTTCTAATATAATAGCAGAGGAAGCACATTTCATCTAGTTAGCGGGGGAGAAAATTCATGGCATGGGAGATTTTTAGCATCATAGGCACAATCGCTTTCGCACTAAGCGGAGCCATTGTTGCAATGGAAGAGGATTATGATATTTTCGGGGTGTATATTTTAGGAATGGCAACCGCATTTGGGGGAGGTGCCCTTCGTAATTTATTAATCGGTTATCCGATTGTCGCGTTTTGGCAACAAGACATGTTATTCCAAATCGCACTTTTATCAATGACTATTATTTTTCTTTTTCCAAATAAGTTAATTAGACATTGGAAAAAGTGGGAAAATATCACTGACGCTATCGGCTTATCGGCATTTGCTGTACAAGGAGCATTATATGCCCAAAAATTAAATTTACCAATTAGCGCCACAATTGTAGCAGCTGTTTTAACTGGTATCGGCGGCGGTATCATTCGCGATCTTTTAGCCCGCAGAAAACCTCTCGTTCTTCGAGCTGAAGTATATGCCTTTTGGACAATTTTAGCAGGTTTCTTAATTGGAGCTCAAATTATTGTTAGCGATTGGGCTCTTTACATTCTATTCATTTTAATTGTTTGCTTCCGCATGGTTTCTATTCATTACAAATGGCATTTACCGCACAGACGTATCGAAACGAAAGAACGTTCAATGCATAAATAGCAATCTAACCTCTTTACATATCGTAAAGAGGTTTTTCTTTTCTAACGATTTTTTCTTTATATAATGTTTATACTAATTTTTAAAGTGAGGTGAATACAAATGACAAACCACGTTAATAAAGGAGCTCAAAAAAGCTCAGTAAATCAATTTGGACACGATCCTAATTCAGCACACGAAAAGAGCGCTAAAATGGAACACTTCCATAAAACACACCAAGAAAAAGCAAAAAAAGAGTAAACGAACTTATACACAAAAATTGACGCACAGTTTATGTACTGTGCGTCTCCTCTTCGAGCATCAAATCCATACTCGATATTCCAATTAAATCATTTTTATCATACGCATCTTCTTGCAACAACCGCATCGCCTGTGTACGAATTGATTTTTCAACAATATTCCGTACATATCGCCCATTACTAAACGATGTAATTTGCGACGAATACTTCACCGCATGTAAATGATCCCTAAATTTCCATTCAGCTTCTTTTGATAACTGATATTCACGATCTTCATACATTCTCTTCCCAATTTCCAATAGCTGATTTACCGAGTAATCCGCAAACTCAATAATAAATGGAAAACGAGATTGAAGCCCTGGATTTAATGAAAGAAAGTGATTCATCTCTCTTGAATATCCAGCTAAAATCAATACAAAACCATGTTGTTTATCTTCCATATGTTTTACAAGCGTATCAATTGCTTCTTTTCCAAAGTCCTTCTCTCCTCCTCGAGCTAAAGAATACGCCTCATCAATAAACAAAATACCTCCCATTGCTTTTTTTATTAAATCTCTTGTTTTTTGGGCTGTATGGCCGATGTACTCTCCTACAAGATCAGCACGTTCAGCTTCAACCAAGTGGCCTTTCGATAGAATATTCATCTCAAACAGCAATTTTCCTATCATTCTAGCAACAGTTGTCTTCCCTGTACCTGGATTCCCTTTAAACAGCATATGAAGTACTTGCTTCTCTGACTTCAATCCCTTTTCTTGTCTTTTTTTATTCACATAAATCCAAGCATATATTTCTTTTATTATCTTTTTTATATCCTCCATCCCAACAAGCTTCCCCATCTCTTCTTCAATTCTCTGCAGCATTTCATGTTTAATTGCAGTTTCATTTGAAATTACCGTTTTATTTTCTGCGGCTGGCAAAGAAATTTTCTTTCGATGGTTTAACACAATATTAATTTGATTGTTGTTTTTCTTTCGCATCGATTGTTCCATACAATCACCTCATTTTATCCACTCACCAAATATTATTATTCCTGTCCCCCTTGTAAATGCCTATTTTCAGAAAAGTTTGCTATAATATAAGAAATAATTAAGGTGGTGGGACTATGGAGACAACGGAATTCCATGATACAATACAAGCCTTTTCTATTTTTTTATTGAATAAAGGCCGAAAACCCTCAACTATTAAACGTTATGTTTATGACATTGAAGACTTCGGACATTGGTTAGAAAAAAACAAAAAGCTCCCTTCCAGTAATATATGGGCTACACTTTGTACAAAAGACTACGAAGATTACTTTTCCGATTTAAAAACGAATCGACATTACTCAGAAAAAACGATGCATCGTGTATTTATTGTACTAAATAGAATGCATCATTTTCTAAACATTCCTAATCCATTGAAGAATATGGAAATATCTATTCAACCAGACCGTACACTTCGTAACGAAGATTTCATTTCACCTGATGAAGAAAAAAGGTTAAAGTATATAGTCACTTCATTAGAAGGACTTTCAGAAAAACAACTTCCTGTGCGCCCCTTATTAATGGATCGCAATATTGCTATTTTAAATCTATTGATTGACTACGGTTTATCCTTACAGGAACTTACAGCATTAACAATGCATCACGTTCACTTTGAAACTAATACATTATCAATCCCAGCAACCGCAGGTGTAGAAAGAACAATTACATTAGCAAAAGAAGACAAAAAACAACTATATAATTATTACAAAAGCATCCCAGAACCAGTTCGTCCTAAATACCATAGTGATGATCCATTATTTGTCGCATTCGATTTTAACCGTGGAACATACAGGTGGGTATATGAAAATGATGCACCAAAGGCATTAACGGAAATTGCTATACAAAAAATGATTCGCCTCGAAGTGGCTAGAGCCAATTTACGTAAAGGAATTTCAGGACAACATTTTCGTAACACCTATATTTTAAACTTAATAAAAAAAGAAACTCCTGAATCAGAAATTATAAAACTCGCTGGATTCAAATCAAAAATTTCCTTAAAGCGATATTATCAATACGCAGAAAATAGAAAAAACGCCTTATTGTAAGGCGTTTTTTCTATTTTTTCTTTAAACAAACGATTTTACTATGACCATTTAACTAATTTCTGCATCTACTATGATGAGTTTCGTTCACATTTTCGTGAGAAAGGAGAGATTTAATGTCTCGTTATAACGACAATCAAAACAAATTCTCCAAACCATGCTTTCCAAGTAGCGCCGGACGAATCCCGAATACTCCATCAATCCCAATTACTAAAGCTCAACTTAGAACATTTCGTGCGATTATTATTGATTTAACAAAAATAATCCCAAAACTTTTCGCAAATCCATCTCCCCAAAATATTGAAGACCTAATCGATACATTGAACCTACTGAGTAAATTTATTTGTTCACTAGACGCTACTTCCTCCCTGAAAGCACAAGGGTTAGCTATTATTAAAAACTTAATAACTATATTAAGAAATCCAACCTTTGTAGCAAGCGCTGTATTTATTGAGCTTCAAAATCTCATTAACTATTTACTATACATTACAAAATTATTCCGAATTGACCCTTGCACACTTCAAGAGCTCCTTAAATTAATAGCAGCATTACAAACTGCTCTAGTTAATTCTGCTTCGTTCATTCAAGGACCTACCGGACCTACTGGACCAGCAGGCGCTACTGGTGCCACTGGGCCTCGAGGTAACACGGGCGCTACCGGCGCTACTGGGCCTCGAGGTAACACGGGCGCTACTGGCGCTACCGGTGCCACTGGACCTCGAGGTAACACGGGCGCTACCGGCGCTACTGGACCTCAAGGTAACACGGGCGCTACTGGCGCTACCGGTGCCACTGGACCTCAAGGTAACACGGGCGCTACTGGCGCTACCGGTGCCACTGGGCCTCGAGGTAACACGGGCGCTACCGGTGCCACTGGACCTCAAGGTAACACGGGCGCTACTGGCGCTACCGGTGCCACTGGGCCTCGAGGTAACACAGGCGCTACCGGTGCCACTGGGCCTCGAGGTAATACGGGCGCTACGGGCGCTACTGGGCCTCAAGGTAACACGGGCGCTACTGGTGCCACTGGACCTCAAGGTAACACGGGCGCTACCGGTGCCACTGGGCCTCGAGGTAACACGGGCGCTACCGGTGCCACTGGGCCTCGAGGTAACACGGGCGCTACTGGCGCTACCGGTGCCACTGGGCCTCAAGGTAACACGGGCGCTACTGGCGCTACCGGTGCCACTGGGCCTCAAGGTAACACGGGTGCTACTGGTGCCACTGGACCTCAAGGTGTTCAAGGTAACACAGGTGCTACCGGCGCTACTGGTGCTACTGGACCTCAAGGTGTTCAAGGTAACACAGGTGCTACTGGCGCTACTGGCGCTACTGGACCTCAAGGCGCTCAAGGTAACACAGGTGCTACTGGTGCCACTGGACCTCAAGGTGCTCAAGGTAACACAGGTGCTACTGGTGCTACTGGCGCTACTGGACCTCAGGGACCTCAAGGTAACACGGGTGCTACTGGTGCTACTGGACCTCAAGGCGTTCAAGGTAACACAGGCGCTACTGGTGCCACTGGACCTCAAGGTGCTCAAGGTAACACGGGCGCTACTGGTGCCACTGGACCTCAAGGTGTTCAAGGTAACACGGGTGCTACTGGTGCCACTGGACCTCAAGGTGCTCAAGGTAACACGGGTGCTACTGGTGCCACTGGACCTCAAGGTGTTCAAGGTAACACAGGTGCTACTGGCGCTACTGGACCTCAAGGTGCTCAAGGTAACACAGGCGCTACTGGACCTCAGGGTGTTCAAGGTAACACGGGTGCTACTGGCGCTACCGGTGCCACTGGACCTCAAGGTGTTCAAGGTAACACAGGCGCTACCGGGCCTCAAGGCATTCAAGGACCAACGGGTGCTACCGGCGCTACTGGCATAGGAGTTACTGGACCTACTGGACCTTCTGGTGGACCTACCGGACCTACTGGGCCTACTGGACCTAGCTTCCCTATAGCAACAATTGTTGTAACAAACAATATTCAGCAAACAGTACTGCAATTTAATAATTTTATTTTTAGTACTGCAATTAACGTAAACAATATTATCTTCAACGGCACAGATACAGTTACTGTTATTAACGGTGGTATTTATGTAATTAGCGTATCCATTTCTACAACTGCGCCAGGATGCGCTCCACTCGGAGTAGGAATTTCAATTAATGGAGCAGTCGCAACTGATAATTTCTCTTCAAATTTAATAGGCGACTCACTTTCATTTACTACAATAGAAACATTAGCAGCTGGTGCAAGAATCTCTGTCCAATCTACACTTAATGAGATTACGATCCCTGCAACAGGAAATACTAACATCCGCCTTACTGTATTTAGAATCGCTTAAATTTCACTATATATTGTTTATGACAAATAAAAAAAGAGCGAGGAAACTCGCTCTTTTTTGTTATGTACAATAATTCATTACTATTCTAATTCAATTGAAACATTTTTTTGTGGTACAAATGTAGAAATTGCATGTTTATAAATAAGCTGTTGCTTACCTTCTGTTTCCAGCAGGACTGTAAAATTATCAAATCCTTTAATTAGTCCACGAAGCTGGAAACCATTTAATAAGTACAGCGTAACAAACGTATTTTCTTTACGGAGTTGATTTAAAAACTGATCTTGAATATTGATTGATTGCTTCATGTCGAATCCTCCTCTTTTTCTCTACTTACTATTATTCGACTTTACTTGTAACTTTCCTTCTATGTATCGTAAAATTTCTGACGTTTTTTCACCGTTTGTAACATCAAACCACGTGACATCCATTTTATTACGGAACCACGTTAATTGACGCTTTGCATAACGACGCGAATTCGTCTTTAATTGTGATACCGCATCTTCTAAAGAAACTCGATTCTCAAAATAATCATAGATTTCTTTATATCCAATCGCTTGAATAGATTGACAATCTCGTATCCCTCTATTATACAGCCCTTCTACTTCCTCTAATAGGCCTTGTTCCATCATCAAATCCACTCGTAAGTTAATGCGATCGTATAGCATTTCTCGATCCATTGTCAAGCCAATTAATGAAACATCATAGAGTAACTCTTTTTCTTGTTTCTCAATTTGTTCACTCATTTTTTCACCCGACGTGTGGAAAATTTCTAACGCCCGAATGACACGTCGTACATTATTTGCGTGAATACGCTCCGCACTTTCTGGATCTACTTCTTGCAATTTTTTATGTACATATTCCACACCGCGTTCTAAAGCTAACTTTTCCATTTGCTCTCGGTATATCACATCACCAGCATCATCTGTAAACTGATAATCGAATAAAACAGATTGTATATAAAGACCGGTCCCACCAACTATAATTGGTAATTTACCACGTTCTGTAATTTCTCGAATATGCTTGCGAACACGTTCTTGAAATTCCGCGACAGAAAATGAATCTTCCGGATTTTTTATATCGATCATATAATGTGGAATTCCGTCCATCTCTGCTTTTGTTACCTTTGCAGTTCCAATATCCATCGTTCGATAGATCTGCATGGAATCACCACTAATAATTTCACCGTTCAACGCTTTGGCAAGATTGATACTTAACTTCGTCTTTCCAACAGCAGTTGGTCCAATGATGACAGCAACTTTTTCACGTTGCACTTCTCCCATATCATTCAACTCTCTTTATGTAATATACTCCATCTATTGATTATACCCAATCTTACCAATTTTAACGGCATGATTGCAAGTTCTTTCATTTCGGTACATGAAATTATACAGAAAAAAGAACATAGTTTGTCCAATTCTGCATATACATGATAAAAATAGTTTCGAGAGGATGAGTTAACTATGAAACAATCCACCATCAATTTTTCATCTTTGACAAAAGACCTCATTTTAGCTACTTCTATAAAAGAACAAAATTGTTCACAAGAGGAATTATACTTCGCCCTAAATTGTTTACTACGGGCTTTTCATTCTACCCTCCATGAAACAACATTACATCCAGAAAATAAAAATACAGAATATATACAAACGCAATTTTGCAGTGCATATAAAATTATTACAGGTAAAACTATTTATCCATTTCAATAATCCATAAAAAGCGGCTGCTTACATAATTTCAAGCAACCGCTTTTTATATTAATATCGATAACCTATTGTATAACTTTCACTTTTACAGATTTGCGCCCCCAGCTATTAGCACTACCATCTGAACCGACTAATACATCAATACGATTTCCTTTAATCGCACCACCAGTGTCTCCAGCAATCGCTTCTCCATATCCTTCTACCCATACTTTTGATCCAAGCGGAATTACTTTCGGATCAACAGCAATTACTTTCATATTTGGATTTGCTGTTAAATCATGCCCCATTGCAGTTAATACACGACCACCATACGAACCATTCTCACTCGGATCTGCTGTATATGCCGTCGCTTCTACTGTAATTTCACGACCACCAGTAGGCGCACTTGTTTCAGTAGATTTTGCAACTGGTTTTGCAGCCGGTTTTTCTTTTACCACAGGTTTACTTGATTCTACATTCTTAATAGAATCGTTACTCTTAACAGACTCTTTATTCTTAACTACTGTATTATTTTTAACCGGCGTATTTGTTCTAGCTGGCGCTTCTTCTTGAGCTACAACCTCTTTCTTTTCGATTACAGGGGCTGTTCCTGTTAAAAATGGCACGTGAACATATCCAACTTTTCCATTGTAGTCGAATTGTAACCATTCATTTTGAACTTGATTCGTCGTTTCAATCACATCATTTTTATTAAGTTTACCTAAAATTTCAGAATCAGTATTCGCTCCAGCACGAACATTTAATACGCCCGCCGTTACATAATATGTGCTCTTTGTAAAATCGGCACTTACAAACGCTTCCTTACCGTTCAACTTAATTTTTGTCCATCCATTTTCTGTATTTATAACATCTAGTGTATTCCCACTTAACACTTTACCTACAAGCTTTGACTCTACATTTGGGTTTTCTCTAACATTTAATACGTCTGTTGTTACAATTGTTTCCGCTTTAGCAGAACCCGCAAAAATCCCAAGACCAAAAACTGCTGCTGTTGCTATACCTAATAATTTTTTCATGAATAGCCTCCATTTGCTTTGTTTTCGTATTTTCATTATAGCAACAGATTTTTAGAATTTTTAGAAATCACACAATTACAAAGCATTCGTAATATACGATTAACGAGTTGTAACATAAATTTCCATATTAATAAAATGTATTTCTCATACAATCTCCAGTGGTTTTCATATATTTTTCATATACGAGCACAAGAACTTTTTTCCAGAAAAAATTACAGTGTTACTTTTTTGTTACAAAAAAGTAACACTTCGTTACATCTTTTACCAAAAAACATCAATATTTAATTGTTAACCTATTTTTTTGTAATAAAAAGAGAGCAGCTACTAAAAGCTGCTCTCTTTTCATTTGTTATTGAACTTTCTTTTTCCAAACACCTAGCATAATAGCCGAGACAATCGTTCCAATTAATATAGAGAAAATATATAGTAACGGTTTATTTACTAACGCTATTACAAATAATCCACCATGCGGTGCTGGTAATGTAATTTGGAATAACATAGATAACGCACCTGCAATACTTGAACCAACAACACAACTTACGATTACTCGAACCGGATCTGCAGCTGCAAACGGAATCGCACCTTCTGTAATGAACGATGCTCCCATAATATAATTTGTTAAACCAGATTTACGTTCCGCTTCTGTAAACTTTGATTTAAAGAATGTAGTTGCAAATGCAATCGCAAGTGGCGGTACCATACCACCAGCCATAACTGCTGAGTGCACTCCAAAATTCTGTGCTTCTATTGCAGCAATACCAAACGTAAACGCCGCTTTATTAATTGGACCACCCATATCAATTGCCATCATACCACCTAAAATAAGACCTAGTAATATAGCATTCGTACCGTTTAAACCATTTAACCACCCTGTCAACATTTCATTTAATGCTACTACAGGCGGAATCACTGCTTTTTGCATTACAACTCCTGTAATCAATAATCCAAAGACTGGATATAACAAAACAGGTTTAATTCCTTCTAATTGTACTGGTAGTCCTGAAAATAATCTTTTCAACCCTAAAACAACATATCCAGCTAAGAAACCAGCAATTAATCCACCTAAAAAGCCAGCATTCGCATTCGCCGCTAAAAATCCACCTACAACACCAGGCATAAAACCAGGACGATCAGCAATAGAACTTGCAATAAATCCAGCTAAAATTGGTACAAGGAATAAAAACGCACCTGTTTTTCCTCCACCAATTGACATGAACAATTCAGCTAAAGGACCTTCCGCCTTTATACCACCAAACGAAAACGCTAGCGCTATTAAAATCCCGCCGCCAACAACGAACGGAAGCATATTACTTACGCCATTCATTAAATGCTTATAAATTCCTAATCCTTTTTCTTTTTCCGTACTTTCTGCCTTTCCATCTTCTTTTACACCTTTAAAGATTGGTGCATCTTGCTTTACAGCTCGATTAAGAAGTGTTTCCGTTTTTCTAATCCCATCAGCGACTGGTACTTGAATGACATGTTTACCAGCAAAACGATTCATTTCTACTTGTTTATCCGCCGCAACAATAATAGCTGTTGCACGTTCAATATCCTCTTTCGTTAAACCGTTTTTAATACCTGTCGATCCGTTTGTTTCAACTTTAATCGCTATTCCTAACTCTGTCGCTTTTGCTTTTAAGCTATCCGCTGCCATATATGTGTGAGCGATTCCAGTTGGACAAGCTGTAACAGCAAGTACGTACGGTTCATTTACTTCTGGTTTTGCGACTTCAATCTCTTCTTCTTTTTCATTCTCTTTTTCATCAAATAGTTGAAGAAGCTCACTTTCATCCTTTGCTTCTAATAGTTGCTTGCGAAACCCTTCATCCATTAATAATGTCGATAAACGAGACAACGTTTCTAAATGAGTATTATTCGCTCCTTCACTTGCAGCAATCATAAAGAATAAGTGTGCTGGCTGTCCGTCAAGCGACTCATAATTGATACCGCTTACACTTCTACCAAAACAAATCGATGGTTGTTTAACAGCCTTTGTCTTCGCATGAGGTATTGCAATACCTTCCCCTATTCCAGTCGTACTTTGGGACTCCCGCTTTAAAATAGCTTCTTTAAATTCCATTTTACTATTTAAACGATTTGCCCCATTTAATTTCTCAACTAATTCATCTATGACAGCTTCTTTATTTGAAGCTGTCAAATCCATAATGACTGTATCTCTTTTTAATAGTTCTGTAATTTTCATATGTTGCTTCCCCCTATCGCTTAGCTACAATTACTTGCGACAATAATTCTTCTACTTTTTCCTTCTTACATAAATCAGCTGAAAATGCTGTTGCACTCCCTGTTGCAACGCCGTATTGAAATGCCTTTTCAATATCTTTTGTCTGTTCATATTTGCCTACAAACCCTGCAACAAGAGAATCTCCGGCCCCAACTGAATTAATTACAACACCTTTTGGAACAGTCGCTTCATATATACCTTCTGCCGTAAATAATAAAGCTCCCTCTCCAGCCATCGATACGATAACGTGTTTTATACCTTGTTCAATTAATTTTCTTCCATAAGGTAAAACGTCCTCTACTGTTGAAAGCTCCACTCCAAACAACTCACCAAGTTCATGATGGTTTGGCTTAATTAAAAATGGCTTATTTTTAATTACATGCTGCAGTGCACTTCCACTCGCATCGACTACTACTCGAATACCTTTTTCAGCTCCGAGCGCTGCGATTGATTCATAAAAGGTAGTTGGGATAGATGCAGGTACACTTCCAGCTAGCACAACGCAATCTCCCTGCTTCATACTTTCGATTTGTTTCATTAATTGTTCAAATTGCTCATTTGTCACATTAGGACCTTGCCCATTTAATTCTGTCTCTTCTTGCCCTTTTATTTTCACATTAATTCGGGAATCTCCGTCTACTTGGATGAAGTTTGTCATTACGCCTTCCGCCTGTAATACACCTTTAATAAATTGACCGGTGAATCCACCAGTAAATCCAAGTGCTATATTTTCCACACCTAAACGATGGAGAACGCGAGAAACATTAATCCCTTTTCCTCCAGGAAACTTCATATCTTTCTCTGCTCGATTGACTGCGCCTAAATCAAAGGAATTAACTTGTACTACATAATCAATAGATGGGTTTAAAGTAACTGTATAGATCATTGTTTATCAGCCTCAATTACATTGGTTTGTCTTTTATATTTTTCTAAATCAATTTCTAAATGGTTTGTAATAATATTTGCTTCTTCAACATTTGCAATTTTCGCAAATGCAACTTCTGAAAACTTACTTTCATCAATTAAGAAATATCCTTCGTTTGCTAATGTTAATGCCATTTGTTTTAAGAGCGCTTCTTCTGGATCTGGCGTTGTAAAGCCAAGCTGTTCATGTACACCATTTGCACCTAAAAAACATTTATCAAAACGATACTTCTGCATACTTTCCTGTGCCATAGCACCGATTAAAGCTTTCGTCCTACTCTTCATCATTCCACCTAGTAAATACGCACGAATATTATTTTCAACTAAAGCTTCAATATGCATAAGTCCATTCGTAACGACAGTCACATCTTTATTTATTAAAAATGGAATCATTTCAAATGTTGTACTTCCTGCATCTAAATAAATACAATCACCTTGTTCAATAACGCTAGCCGCATAATTAGCAATTTGTTGTTTTATTTGAATGTTTTTGGATGATTTTTCAACCATCGTTGGTTCTTGCCCTTTTCCTGTTAAAACAGCGGCACCACCATGAACTCTTTTTAATAACCTTTGCTTTTCCAATTGTGCTAAATCACGGCGAATTGTCGACTCAGAGCTTTCTGTTCTTTCAACTAATTGCTGTAATTTTACAACTTTCTGTTCTTTTACAAGTTGCAATATCATTTGATGACGTTCAGGAGTTAACATTTTATTCACCTCTTCTTTGATTACAGTATAATGAAAACGGTCACAAAAATCAACCACAAACAATCAAAAATAATCAAAAACACCCATAAACATTTATAAACAGCAAAAAGAAACCTATTCGATTAAACAATCAAATAGGTTTCTTTTCTAAATTCACTTATAAAGAAGCTTTATATATACTTAAAACATCATCTTTATTTAATTTTTTAAAGTTACCAAATTCACCATACGCCATCGCTTTATTAGCCATTATATCAATTTCATTTTCTCCAATACCGTAATCAGCTAATGTTGCTGGCGCTTCAATTGAAGTCCAAAATTGACGCAGTGCCTTAATTCCTTCTAAAGCCACTTCTTTATCTGTTTTGCCATCTGTTTCTATATCAAATACACGAATAGCGAACTGTTTAAAACGACTTACATTTTCCTCTACAACATGTTTCATCCAGTTCGGGAATAAAATCGCAAGGCCACCCCCGTGTGGTATATCATGAACAGCAGAAACTGCATGCTCAATATTATGAGTCGCCCAATCTCCTTTTACTCCCATCGCTAAAATGCCGTTTAACGCCATAGTACCACAATATAAAATAGTTTCTCTATGCTCATAATTTTCTAAATCACTTAAAAGCTTAGGTGCTGTCTCAATTACTGTTTTTAAAACAGCTTCACAATAACGATTTTGTAGTTCTGTATTCGTTCCATGATGGAAATATTGTTCTAATACGTGCGACATAATATCTACCATACCGTAAATGGTTTGATCTTTCGGTACAGAAGTAGTATGAACTGGATCTAAAATTGAAAACTGCGGGAAAGTAACTGGGCTACCCCATCCATACTTTTCATTCGTTTCCCAGTTTGTAATTACCGAGCCTGCATTCATTTCAGATCCTGTTGCTGCAAGAGTAAGTACAGTACCAAATGGTAATGCCTCATTAGCAAATGTTTTTTTCGTTACAATATCCCATACATCTCCATCGTACTTACTACCAGCTGCAATTGCCTTCGTACAGTCGATCACACTTCCTCCACCAACTGCTAAAATAAATTCAACACCATTTTCTTTACAAATTTGAATCCCTTTCTTTACAGTTGATACACGTGGATTCGGTTCAACACCTGTCAATTCAAATACTTCTGCATTTATATCCTTTAAAATAGAAATTACATTATCATAAATACCGTTTCTTTTAATGCTGCCTCCCCCGTATACGAGAAGAACTTTTTTACCGAACTGTGGAATTTCAGTTTTTAACTGCTCTAATTGACCTTTACCGAAAATAAGTTTCGTTGGATTACGAAATACAAAATTTTGCATATTCCTTTACCATCCCTTCTATATGAAAAGCAACTATACTTTTGTATACCATATTTTTTTCATTTCACAAAAATATTTGCTTAATAAAAAAACCCCAGCCTACAGGCTGAGATTTTTTATTGGTAATAAGGTGAGATCATTAAGTAAACAATAACACCAGATAAACTTACATATAACCAAATCGGCATCGTCCAACGTACAATTTTACGATGACGTGTTAATTGATTTGTAAAACCAAATACAAGTGCAAACAATGCAAGCGGTACAATAATTGCCGCCAGGATAATATGTGTAATTAAAATGATGAAATACACATATTTAATGAATCCTTCTCCGCCAAAATGTGTTGCTGGCGCTAAGTAATGATAAGATAAATAAGAAACACAAAATAGCAACGTCGTTGTAAATGCTGCCAGGATGAAACCACGGTGCATTTTCACATTCTTCTTAATAATAGAGTATAGAGCTGCTAATAAGAATACGAACGTAAAGCTATTAAAAATTGCATTTAACATTGGTAAAATTGTTACATCAAAATGTAATTCTCCTTCATAGCCAACAGGTCCAAAGAACAAAAATAAAATAATCGCATTTACAATTACAGAAAGCGTTATCACAATAGGAGCATAGCTTTTCTGATTTGTTGATTGATCCACCAAAATGGTCACTCCCTCTTCCTTCAAATATGTATACGTAACCTCACTATTTTAACATACTATTCACAGTGTAAATGTGACAATAGTTTGACACAGCAAGATAAGACAAAGAAAAAATCCTTCTTAATAAAACTTCTTAAGAAGGATTTTATCGCTTTATTATTCAAATAGCAACGCGATTAGTTTTTGTTAAAAAATGTATCGCTATATGCTTGAAAAATTTCAGACACTTGATATCCCATTAAAGAAATTGCTGTTAATGAAAAGAAACCAATCATAAGAAATCGAAACCACATATAAATCTCCTCCTTGTATTTAGCTTAAAAAACATTCGCTATATTACAAGTTGAGTGGCACTCTTCATCGTCACTTTCCTTTTTCCTTACAATTGCTGTAATAAATCGAATCATAAAGAAAATAACAAAAGGAATTTGTTCGTAATTCACATTGGCATAGTTTAGCAACGGCTCGCGCTGCATATCGAACGGGGATGAGAAGGAATAGAACATACCTTGCTCTTCCATATATACAATTACAATTTTCATGCAAAATACGATTCCTAGAAACGAAACAATATCTTGCCATTCTGTCGTATATAACAGGTTATACAGCTCTAATACGTACTCTTCCATTATCATCCCCCCCTTCCTTTTTTACCATTTTGCTCGCCTTCGTATAAAAAGTCAAGAAAAAAGTTTATATCCACTATGACAATAGTAATTACTTGTTTCTATGATTATATATGATTCTTTTATAGCAATGACTGGGTGTAACTCTCTTCGAAAATTAGAAAATTAGAATCGAACAGATTCCTCATTCTTACTTTTAGGATTCAAAACTGTGCTATTTTTATTTCTATTAAAAATAAAATAAGAAAGTATGATAAGAACAGTAACAAACATTGTTAAAAGTGCTTGTGAACGTAAAGTATCAATTGCGAACATCGCAACTAAAACTGCTATAATAGCAACAATTGTAACATACGTTACATACGGAAAAAGCCACATTTTCACTTTCAAATTTTGTTGTTCCACTTTCCCCATTTTTTTACGCATCTTTAAATGCGAAACTGCAATAACGAGATAAACTAGTAACGCAATCCCGCCAGATGCATTCACTAAAAACAAAAAGACTTTATCTGGAGAAATGTAACTAAACACAACGCCAATATAAGCGAAGAAAGTTCCAAATAAAACGGCCCGAACTGGAACACCACTACTGTTCAATTTCAAAAACGCCTTTGGAGCATCTCCTCTTTCTGCCATCGAAAAAAGCATTCTTGAGTTTGTATATAAACCCGAATTTAAACAAGAGAGTACAGCTGTTAAAACGATAAAATTCATAATTTGTGCCGCAGCTGGTATTCCTATATGTTCCAATACAGCTACAAATGGACTTTTTAATATGTTTGCTGAATTCCATGGCAGTAGCGTAACAACTACCGCTATAGACCCAATAAAAAATACAAGAATACGCCAAATCACACTGTTTGTTGCTGTTTTTACTGCTTTTACAGGTTCTGCAGATTCACCTGCGGCTACCGCTACAATTTCTGATCCCATAAATGAAAATATAACGACAGTAATTCCAAGCAGTACCGAACTTATACCGTTTGGCATAAATCCACCTTGTCCAATTAAATTCGAAGTGCCGGGTGCTTCTGTTCCTGGAACAAATCCTAAAATAACAGCAAGACCTAGACAAAGGAACAAAACAATACTTATTACTTTAATAAAAGAAAACCAATATTCAAACTCTCCAAATGATTTCACCGAAAAAACGTTCGTCAGCGTTAATAAAATTGTTAATATTAAACTTAATAACCAAAGCGGTATTTGTGGAATCCAATATTGGATAATACCAGCACCTGCTGTGGCTTCTATTGCAATAACAATTACCCAAAAAAACCAGTATAACCAGCCTATTGTATAACCCGCCCAAGGACCAATCGCTTCTCTTGCATACGTTGCAAATGAACCACTTGTCGGATTAACAGCTGCCATTTCTCCTAGCATTCTCATGACGAAAATGACTAGAAGTCCTGCTAATGCATATGAAACGATAGAACCTGGTCCTGCCGAATGTACAACTGCACCACTTCCAACAAACAAACCAGCCCCTATTACACCGCCAATTGAAATCATTGTAATGTGGCGTATTTTGAGGTCTTTCTTTAGATTTTTATCCAAATCTTGTACATCCCCTTCCAAACTAAATTTTGAAATTTATGTAAGAGTACTGTGCGAAAGATTTTGTCCTATACTTTAAAATATATCAAAATATTCTGAATTCAACAATTAAAATTCAACCTCCTTCAAAAATTATTACATTAGGTTTAATACTTTCCCATACACAATTGTTGAGAAAATTATAGTCCCTTTACAAAAGAAAGAATTTTCAGATATTATTAAATAAACAAGATTATACATCTAGACAACTTTTTGTATAGGAGTGTTGATATGTTAAACAAGTTCAAATTTTTTTGTTGTA
This sequence comes from Bacillus sp. ISO11, assembly GCF_003458115.1. Classification (NCBI taxonomy): domain Bacteria; kingdom Bacillati; phylum Bacillota; class Bacilli; order Caryophanales; family Bacillaceae; genus Bacillus; species Bacillus sp. ISO11. Next base: position 47,903 of record NZ_QXCO01000016.1, read on the forward strand.
TTTTAGTAATGTTCTTACTTCTACCGTTATCCCCTTTCCAAGCACAAGCAGCAAACAATTTAGGTTCAAAATTACTCGTTGGATACTGGCATAATTTTGATAACGGTACTGGCATTATTAAATTAAAAGACGTTTCACCAAAATGGGATGTAATCAATGTATCTTTTGGTGAAACTGGTGGTGATCGTTCCACTGTTGAATTTTCTCCTGTGTATGGTACAGATGCAGAATTCAAATCAGATATTTCTTATTTAAAAAGTAAAGGAAAGAAAGTAGTTCTTTCAATAGGTGGACAAAATGGGGTCGTTTTACTTCCTGACAATGCCGCTAAGGATCGTTTTATTAATTCCATACAATCTCTGATCGATAAATACGGTTTTGACGGAATAGATATTGACCTTGAATCAGGTATTTACTTAAACGGAAATGACACTAACTTCAAAAACCCAACTACCCCTCAAATCGTAAATCTTATTTCAGCTATTCGAACAATCTCAGATCATTATGGTCCAGATTTTCTATTAAGCATGGCCCCTGAAACAGCTTATGTTCAAGGCGGATATAGCGCATATGGAAGCATATGGGGTGCATATTTACCAATTATTTACGGAGTGAAAGATAAACTAACATACATTCACGTTCAACACTACAACGCTGGTAGCGGGATTGGAATGGACGGTAATAACTACAATCAAGGTACTGCAGACTACGAGGTCGCTATGGCAGATATGCTCTTACATGGTTTTCCTGTAGGTGGTAATGCAAATAACATTTTCCCAGCTCTTCGTTCAGATCAAGTCATGATTGGGCTTCCAGCAGCACCAGCGGCAGCTCCAAGTGGTGGATACATTTCGCCAACTGAAATGAAAAAAGCTTTAAATTATATCATTAAAGGAGTTCCATTCGGAGGAAAGTATAAACTTTCTAACCAGAGTGGCCATCCTGCATTCCGCGGCCTAATGTCTTGGTCTATTAATTGGGATGCAAAAAACAACTTTGAATTCTCTAGTAACTATAGAACATATTTTGATGGTCTTTCCTTGCAAAAATAACAAAGTAAAACTATAATTAGCCCTCATCAATCGGACATTTATGGGCAATCAATGCAGGATAAAAACAACAATAGGTCCCTTTATAGGTCCTATTGTTGTTTTTTACTTATGAAAATTACTTTGTCACATCTAAAGTTTTAAGAAACTCTTTTCCATCGACCAACATCGCACGTTCCTTGGAATCATATTGTTAAATATTCTAGTTACTATTTTGCTTCAACACAAAAATTGAAAGTTCAGGTACACTACAAAATCTAACAGGCATCCTAGTAGTCCCAATGCCACGATTTACATATAAATATAACGGCTTACTCTTCCCCTCTACTTCATACATACCTTCAACGTAGTGCTCAGCTAGTTTGGTAGTAATTAACGGACCTACAAAAGGAATTTGGACTTGTCCTCCGTGACTATGTCCTGACAGTTGAAGATCAACTGGGTAACGATTTATTTTGGTTACAACATCCGGCTCATGTACTAATAACATGTTGAAATCATTTTGTTTCAAGTTTTTTAAAGTTGAATCTATTTGCGGCTTCCCTAATAGAAAATCATCCAAACCTGATATTATAATATATTTGCCGTTTTCCACTTTAATTTTCTGCACTTCATTTACTAATACAGAAAAACCAGCTTCTTCCATATATTTTTTGTAAAATAAACTACCGCCCCCGCCCCTATCATGATTCCCAAACACAGCATATTTCCCTAAGGGAGCGTAAATTTTCTGCAAAATAACCTTCGCTTCTTCTCTTTCCGCACTATAAGACCCAAATTTATCTATTAAATCTCCGGTAAAAACTACTATATCTGGATGTAATTCATTCATCTTCTCCACTAAATGTTCAAGTTGTTTCAGTGTAAACTCTGGTCCTAAATGTACATCTGAAAACTGCAATATTTTTTTATTATTAAACTCTTTAGGAATTGTAGAAGCTTCTATTTCATTCCACGTAACTGTTACTAGTTTTCGTTCTATTTCTGTCGCATAATAATACAAACTTACTGGTATCATTAATATACTTATAAAACTAATAATAAATATCTTTACGATTGATTTTTTTCGTTCTTTTTTTACATGATTCGTATTCATGTTTTCACCTCTAGAAACACTTTAAATCCTTATTGTTACATTCATGTGACAACATGAACAATGTTATCAATATGTAATTCCCTCTCTATTCACTTTGACAATTTTATACAGAAGTCATAACATATTTTTATAATACATAGATTTTCGAAATTTTTTCTATTCATTCCATCATTTTATTACGGAGGGGTTATTCATGTCTGTATTTACACCAGAAGAAATTACGGAACTTGCTGCTAATTCCGGAAGAAAAAAAGCTCATTTATCATTACTCCCTATGTTAATTCTCGGTTTTTTTGGCGGTGCTTTTATAGCATTAGGGTATTTACTCGATATTCATGTTATTGGAACAATGCCAAAGGCTTGGGGATCATTTACTAGTTTTCTAGGCGCTGCTGTATTCCCTATTGGCCTTATTCTCGTTATTCTTGCAGGCGGTGAACTAGTAACTGGTAACATGATGACAGTTTCTATGGCCTGGCTTCAAAAGAAAATTACTTTATTTTATTTCATACGAAATTTAGTTATTGTTACATTTAGCAATTTCATAGGGGCTGTATTTGTAGCCTACTTTTTCGGTCATATCGTTGGCTTAACTGAAGGAGCTTTTTTAGCAAAAACTATTTCTATCGCTCAAGCGAAACTACAAGATACACCATTGCAAGCATTTATTTCTGCAATCGGATGTAATTGGCTCGTTTGTTTAGCTGTTTGGCTCAGTATGGGAAGTAAAGAATTTATCGGAAAGATTATCGGTATTTGGTTCCCGGTTATGACTTTTGTTGCGATTGGATTTCAACACGTTGTAGCCAATATGTTTGTCATCCCAGCCGCCATTTTTGCCGGTCATTTCACTTGGGCTGAATATTTTCCAAACTTTATTTTTGTTTTCTTTGGAAATTTAGTAGGAGGTATGTTATTTGTAGCACTACCTTACTTCATATCTTATAATAAGAAACTACCTGCTCATCAAGAGAAGACTGAAATGAAGAACAAATCTCTGTCCGCTTAAATGGAATGTCTATAAAGTGCCCTAAAAAATATTACAAATTTCATTTTTTTTGCGAATATATGTACGTACACTTGTTCTCGAATGTTTTATACGTTATAATAACAACTTAAATAGCATTATTTACATATGAGGTGAAAAACATGAACAAAACAGAATTAATTAAAAACGTAGCACAAAATGCTGAGATTTCTCAAAAAGAAGCTACTGTAGTTGTACAAACTGTAGTAGAATCAATCACTAACACTTTAGCTGCTGGTGAAAAAGTACAACTTATCGGATTCGGTACATTCGAAGTTCGTGAAAGAGCTGCTCGTACAGGCCGTAACCCACAAACTGGTGAAGAAATGCAAATCGCAGCTTCTAAAGTACCTGCTTTCAAAGCTGGTAAAGAACTAAAAGAAGCTGTAAAATAATGAAAAATATCCTTCTCATTTATGAGAAGGATATTTTTTTCATAACATAATTAATAAAAATCTGACCATTATGTTGTTTCTTTTGTTCTTTTATGCAAATAAAACCTTTACTTTCAAAAAAAGGTTTTGCGGTAATGCTCGCCTCTGTATATATCTCCCTATGCCCTAGGTTCACTGCTTCTTTTTCTAACTTCTGTAGTATGTATGAAGCGACTCTTTTCCCTTGATAATCTTTATGCGTAAATAAACGATCTACGTAACGATCATCGTTATAATCCCCAAACCCCACAATCACACCTTTATGATCCGCTACATAGCTAATATTCTTTTCTAAAGACTGTAACCAATTTTCTCTATCTAGTCGCTCCGGTGCCCACGCCTGTAGCTGTAACTCATTATAATCTTTTGCATTAACCGTATGAACTGTTTCATAGAACAATTGTAATACTTGATCTAAATCTTCTTTCTGGAATGTTCTAATTATAATATCTTTTAACATATATAAGTCTCCTTACGAAACTACCTCTTAACTTTTCTACTACATACGATTCTATATTTCTGCTTTATTATATCGTTTTAATTTCTATACGAACAAAAAAACAATACTTATTCAAAGTATTGTTTTTTAATTCTATTCAATTACTTAATGTAGCTCTTTAAGATTTTAATTTAACTCTTTGTAATCGTAATGCATTTAATACAACGGATACAGAACTAAATGCCATCGCTGCTCCAGCAACCCAAGGGGCTAAGAAACCTAATGCCGCAATTGGAATTCCTAACGCGTTATAAGCTAATGCCCAGAATAAATTTTGTTTAATATTTCTTATCGTCATTTTACTCATAAAGATCGCATCAGCAATACTATTTAAGTCACCGCGGATTAACGTTATATCCGCTGCTTCCATCGCTACATCCGTTCCCGTTCCAATTGCCATACCAATGTTCGCTGTAGCAAGAGCAGGAGCATCATTTATCCCGTCTCCAACCATCGCTACTTTCTTACCATTTGCTTGCAGTTTTTTCACTTCTTCTGCTTTTCCTTCTGGCAATACTTCTGCAATTACGTGATCAATACCAACTTGCTTTGCAATTGCCTGAGCAGTTTGTGTATTATCTCCTGTAATCATCACAACGTCTAGACCCATTTTTTTCAGTCTTGCGATAGCTGCTTTTGAAGTATCTTTTACAGTATCTGCAACGGCAACTATACCAGCATATTCTTTATCGATTGCAATAAGCATTGCTGTTTTTCCTTCTCGTTCTAGCGCTTCCATTGATTTAGAAACTTCTTCAATATCAATATTGAATTTCTTCATTAATCGACGTGTACCAATTAATAAGTGTTTTCCTTCTACAACTGATTCGATACCAAATCCCGGAATCGCTTCAAACGTTTCTGAACTTGGGATATCAATTTTCTTTTCTTTAATTCCTTCTACAATCGCTTCTGCAAGTGGATGTTCAGAATTTCTTTCTGCTGCCCCTACTAATCTAAGCAGTTCATTTTCATTGAATCCATCTGCTACAATTACATCTGTTAACACCGGCTTCCCATTTGTCACTGTACCCGTTTTATCTAAAATAACCGTATCTAATCGGTGCGTTGCTTCTAAATGCTCTCCACCTTTAAATAAAATACCATACTCTGCTGATCTTCCTGATCCTGCCATAATAGATGTAGGCGTTGCAAGACCTAATGCACATGGACAAGCGATAACAAGTACTGCTATCATTTTCTCAAGTGCTCCGCCAAAATCACCAGGTGTAACAAATATCATCCATACTGCAAATGTGATAATCGCAATCACAACTACAACCGGTACGAAAATACCTGAAATTTGATCTGCTACCCTTTGAATAGGAGCTTTTGAACCTTGTGCCTCTTCTACTACTTTAATAATTTGAGCTAATGCAGTATCTCTTCCTACTTTAGTTGCTTTCACTTTTAAAAATCCATTTTTATTTATTGTCGAACCTATTACTACATCCCCAATTGACTTATCAACAGGAATACTTTCACCCGTTAACATCGATTCATCAATTGCTGACTTTCCTTCTACAATCTCACCATCTACTGGTATTTTTTCACCAGGCTTTACATAGACGATATCACCAGCTACTACTTCTTCAATCAAAATTTTTATTTCTGTTCCATCTCGCACAACTGTAGCTGTCTTCGCTTGTAAACCCATCAATTTTTTAATTGCTTCTGATGAGCGCCCTTTTGCTTTCGCTTCAAATAATTTACCTAAAATAATTAATGTAATAAGTACCGCACTCGTTTCAAAATATAAATCTGTCATATGTTTCGAAGAACCAATAGATTGAATACTTAAATATACACTATAGAAATACGCGGCCGACGTTCCAAGCGCCACGAGAACATCCATATTCGCACTTTTATTACGTAACGCTTTATAAGCTCCAACATAAAACTGTCCACCAATGATAAATTGAACAGGGGTTGCAAGTGCTAGTTGCACCCAAGGGTTCATTAACATATCCGGTAAATAAATAAACGACGTAAATGAGAAATGACTAACCATTGCCCACAATAATGGGAAAGATAAAATAAACGAAATAATAAACTTCTTCTTTTGTCTTTCAATTTCTTGTAATCGATGATCAGTTGATGCATCTTGATCATCTGGTTTCACTTCTAATTTATATCCTAGCTTCGTAATCGCACTCTTCATTTCATTTACATTAACTTCATCAGGATTAAAGTCTACTGTAGCTGATTCTAAAGCAAAATTTACTGTCGCTTTGTTCACACCATCTAACTTATTTAAACGCTTTTCAACTCTATTTGCACATGCTGCACATGTCATTCCTGAAACAGTAAATTCAGCTTTATCACTTACAATTCCATATCCTAACGATTCAACTTTTTCTTTAAACTGTTGCGGATTTGTTTTAGTTGGATCGTACATTATTTTTGTTTTTTCAAGTGCAAAATTTACATTCGCCTCATGAACACCTTCTACTTTTTTTAGACCTTTTTCAATTCTATTTGCACATGCCGCACATGTCATTCCTGATATTTGAAGATTGGCCTCTTTTTTTTCATTCATGTCTCTCACCTCTATATACCCTTATGAGGTATAATTATTAGCAAAAGAAATCGTACTTCATTTAAAGTACGATTTATTTCCATATCTAAAAATAATTATTGAACATCGTATCCTTGGTCTTCGATTACAGCAACGATATCTTTTAATGTTACGGCAGACGAGTCGATAGTAACTTCAACAGTTCCTTCTGCTAATTGAACCTTCACTTGTTCAACACCGTTTAGCTCTTTCACACTGCTTTCGATAGCATTTACACAATGTCCACAAGACATACCTTCAACCTGTAATGTTAACTGTTCCATTTAAAATCCTCCTCTTGTTTATTCATTGTTTGTTAATCATAATTACATCTTACCATACCCCCCTAAGGTAATCAATGGTTTTATATCATGATTTTTCAATTATTTTCTAAAAGTTTATTTTACACACACTTTTTCACATCAATACGCCGAGATCTTATTATGAAGGTAAACAAAAAAAAACAAGCCAGTGACATACTAGCTTGTTTTTACGCTTTTGAAAAACGTTCAAATACAGTCATTAATTCTTCAATTGCTTCGTCACCATTGCCATCTTTAATAGCACCTGAAACACAATGACTTGTATGGTTTTTTAATACACCCATTCCTACTTTTTTCATCGCTGCATTAATCGCTGAAATTTGCACTAAAATATCCACGCAATAACGATCATTTTCAATCATATTTTGAATACCGCGGACCTGTCCTTCAATTCTCTTTAATCTATTTATAATCTGTTCTTTTTCTTTTTCTGATCTATGTGTTACTGCTTCATGCTCTTTATGATCCATATTATCACCTTCTTAAAGTTTCTCTTCACCCAATAAAACAATTGTTTTTATGAGTATACCAATTATAGCATTAAATATCTACGCACGATACCCCATAAGAGTATATTTACGCTTTATGATTATTCTTAACAATGCATTAGCTTCTTAATCTCAATTTTTAGTATACCCTTTCCTTTTTGTCAAAAAAATCATTATATCTCTCATCAAAATTCAATAAAGTGAAACAAGAATAAGCGGGGATTACCCGCCCCCGCTTATTCTTCATCTATAATATTAAAATCTTAATTTTCAGATATTTAATCCAAGAATTTTTTCTTTCCATATATAATTATTGTTGATCACATACTTTTGTATCATTCACTACTGAAGTTCCTTCAACGGTTACCGTATGAAAACAGTCATTTACTCGAACTGTTACAACATTATCTTGCCGGTCAATGATATGATATTCATTAAAATTTTTATTCAGAGCACTGCGAATTTGTTCTCCTTCATAAATTGGGATGCCATGCGATAGAACCCAAATAAGTCCAGCGATAGCAAGAATAGTTTTCATACGATCTACCTCCTTGGGAATATAGTGAACTTTTAATCCATACTTTTTCAGCTCTACAAATCATGATCGGAATAAACCGAGCCTTTTTGGAAATAAGTTCATTTCGTCTATTTTATGTTTATGCTAATTGTGACCGTTTTGTGACAACTTTTTGTCTCTTTAGACGAAAAGTTGAAACAAAACTTTCAAAAAGGACAATTCTACATATCAAAAAAGGTTATGGAATGTTTCATCCATAACCTTTTTTCCTATATGTAACTAATAAATCTCAACCCTTTACTTAAAGACGTCGGCACAACAGATGCATGATTCTCCCCTTCAGCTTCATAAAACTTAAATTTAAGTTTATCGTGGTTTACTTGGAGAAGGCGCTCTGATAATTCATTTGCACCTACAACCATATGCTCTCGTTCTAGTGACCCAACTGTAAGGAACACTCCTGTTTCAAACTTAGCATTGTTTAATTCATTTATAAGGTTCTCTTCTTTTTCAAGTACGGATTTATTATTCCACCATATAGATGGACTACTAATAAAATAATTTTGAAAAGCATTTAAGTTTGTAAATAGTATATGGAGAGCAAATAATCCACCTAAAGAATGCCCAAATAACGTTTGCTTACCTTTATCAATCTCAAAATTCTTTTCAATTTGTGGTTTCAGTTCTTCTTCAATAAAAGTAAAGAAATTATGTGCTCCTCCTGTTTTAGGCCACGGTTTACCGTCTGGTTTTAAAGGGGCATCTTTTGAAATTACGCTAGGCGTAAAATCATAACATCTTTCTTCCCCTGAAAATGCGCCTTCAATTGGATAACCCACTCCTACTATAACAGCTGGTGAAACACCAGTTTTTTCCGCTCTTACTGATTGTATTTTAACTGCTTCATGAAATGTTTGAAAAAAGGCATTGCCATCTAATACGTAAATGACAGGATATCCTGAATCCGGTGCTGGTTGCCTCGGCTTTGAAATATGAATTTGATATTCCTTACCTTCTAATTTTGAATACATTTTCCATTGTTCTGTATTAGATATTATAATCTGCTGTTTTTCAACTGTAGTATTCACCCTATCCCCCCTTTTTAACTTGTTACATATATTTCGATTTTTTCTTCTTGAGATACAACGCTATCATAACCGAAACAAACAGGAGCCCCGTTATACGGATCAATCATGACACGTGCATCAATATGAAATACTTCTTTTAATACTTCATTTGTAATGATTTCTTCTGGGCTACCAGTTGTAACAATTTCTCCTTCCTTCATTGCAATAATTTCATCTGAAAATCTTGCTGCATGGTTGATATCATGTAATACCATAACAACCGTACAATTATGTTCTTTATTTAACTTCTCCACAATTTGTAATACATCTAATTGATGAGACATATCAAGGTATGTAGTTGGCTCATCTAATAGCAACACTTCTGTCTCTTGTGCTAATGCCATCGCTAGCCATACCTTTTGTCTTTGACCACCTGATAAATTTGCAATTTGTCTCGTTCGAAATTCAGAAGTTTTCGTTATATTTAATGCCCAATCAATCATTTCTTTATCTTTTGTCGTTAACTTATTTACGTTATTTCGATGTGGATAGCGTCCATAAGAAATTAATTCTTCCACTTTAAGTTCACCTGGTGCAATTGGAGTTTGCGGGAGTAAAGCTAACTGCTTCGCAATTTCTTTCGTTGAAATTGTATGTAAATCTTGCCCTTGCAAATATACTTTTCCGCTTTTTTGTTTTAAAATTCTTCCCATTGTTTTTAACAATGTCGATTTACCGCAACCGTTTGGACCTATAATTGTCGTTACTTTTCCTTCTTGTATTTCCACATTTAAATCGCGAAACACTGTAAGCTTTTCATAACTTGTTTCTAAATTTTTTGCACTTAAAATACTCACTTTTATTCCTCCTCTTACGCTTTCGCCTTATAAAGTAAATATAAGAAATACGGTACACCGACAATAGAAATAACGATTCCAACTGGTAACTCTACAGGTGTGAAAACTGTTTTTGCAATAAAGTCTGAGGCAATTACAAGAAACATTCCGATTACGCCGCACGTAGGAATTATATACTTATGTTGAATACCAACAAGTCTTTTCGCTATATGCGGTGCCATTAAGCCAATAAAACCGATACTCCCTGAAACAGCAACACATGCACTCACAAGCCCGATACTGCTTAATAATAAAATCGATTTCTCTCTTTCTACTGAAACACCTAAACTTGTAATACTCGTTTCTTCCAATTGGAATAAATCTAATAAATAAGCTTTCTTTTGTATAAGTGGAATTAAGATAATAAGCCATGGTAACATAGCCACAATATACTTCCAGTTCGCACTATATATGCTTCCAGACACCCACACTGCAGCCATCTCGAAATCAGTTGACTTCATTTTGAGTGATAAGTACATAGAAAAAGCTCCAAATCCCGATCCAATTGCAATCCCTGTTAATAAAAGTCGCTGCGAATCTAATTTACCGTTTTTCCAAGAAAACAGATAAATGATGATAGCTGCACCTAATCCACCTACTAAACCAAACATTGGCATCATCATAATAGAAACCCAGTCTGTGCTTTTTAATTGTCCTTGAAAGAAAAACATAAAAATGACAATCGCTGTTCCCGCTCCGGCATTTACTCCTAAAATACCTGGGTCCGCCAATCCATTTCTCGTAATCCCTTGAATAACAGCACCTGCAACACCAAGGCCTAATCCTACTAATCCAGCAATTACGATACGCGGAAGACGAAACTCAAAAATAACTAAATCATGTTCTGGTACTGGATCAATTCTAAAAAGTGTTTTAAATACATCTGTAATCGTAATGTCGAACGTACCATTTGTTAAACTAATATAGATAGCACATAGTATTAAAAATATAATAATCCCCATCGTCATTCCGAAACGTTGACTTGAACTTTTAAGCATGTCTCTCTCCTCCTCTAGTACGGATTAAATAAAGGAAGAAAGGAATTCCAATTAAGGAGGTAACGACTCCAATAGGTGTTTCAAATGGATAGTTTACAAATCTACTCAAAACGTCACATAACGCTAAGAAAACGCCACCAATAACACCTGCACATGGCAAAATCCACTTATAATCTACCCCAATTATAAAGCGGGTAATGTGCGGAATAATTAAACCTACAAAACCAACTTTCCCCACTAAAGCAACTGCTGTTCCTGTTAAAAAAATTACCGATAAAATTGCCATCGCTTTAACTAGTTTTGTACGCTGTCCTAAATTAATAGAAACCTCTTCGCCTAATGAAAGAATGGTAATAGATTTTGATATTAACAATGCTAAAATTATTCCAATTATCCCAAACGGTATCGTGATTTTAATTATATTAGGATCTACTTGATCTAACTTTGCATTAAACCAAAAACTAACATTTTGAGAAATTTGGAAATACGAAGCCATTGCAGCCGATACACTGCTTAAAAATGTTCCAATAACTGTTCCTATAATCGCTAACCTAACTGGTGATAAGCCATTTTGAAGGAGCGAACCAAAACCAAACACGATACCGGCTCCGAGTGCAGAACCAATCATTGAACATATAACCATACCAATTGATGACATTCCTGGAAGAAAAATTATACAAAGTGTAATAACAAAGGCAGCACCATCCGTCACACCCATAATAGAAGGGGATGCAAGATAGTTTCTTGTCATCCCCTGCATAAGTGCTCCTGATATGGCTAGAAATGCTCCGACTAAAAGAGCTGCAACTACCCTTGGTAAACGTGAAGTAATAATAATATTATGATTTACATCACTTGAATCAAAATGAAATAATGCGTTCCACACTGTTTCAGCATCAATACTTTTCGCCCCATACAAAATCGAAAGTATAACTGTAAATAAGATGAGTATGGGTGCTATACATAATATAGTTACTGGTACTGCATTTGTTTTCTGCATATCATTCAACGCACCTTACTTATTGTATTATTTAGATAAATTTTTCACTGCTTCTTTTAAGAAGGCAGTTTTACTCCAAGCAGTACCACCTTGCGCCATTGGATCTACAACGTTTACAAATACTTTCTTTTCCTTCGCAGCATTCATACTTTGCCAAATTGGATTACTTTCAATTTCTTCTAACACTTTTGGATTTTTATTTTCACTTGCCTCATATTGTAAGAAAATATAATCTGGGTTAAGTTCAGCAAGTTTTTCAAATGAAATTTTCTCTTGTGCTTTTACAGTTTTCAATTGTTCTGGAGCAGTTAGTCCAAGATCTTTATAAATTACAGGGTTGAAGTATACTCCTTCTGGATATAGGAATAATTCGTTTGCTCTTAGTCTAATGACAAGTACTTTTTTATCTTTTAACTTATCTCCTAGTTTTGCTTTTGCTTTTTCAGCGTCTGAATTGTAGTCTTTAATAATTTTTTCTGCTTTATCTTTTTTACCAGTTAATTCTCCCATTAACTTTAAGTTATCTTCCCAATTTGTTGAAACGTGTGATACCGGGAATGTAGGAGCTACTTTCGTAAACTTTTCAGCTGTTTCTGCTGGGAATTTCGTACTTGATGTAATCACATCTGGTTTTAATTGTAGTAATGTTTCGAAATTGGGTTGCATTTTCTCACCAACAGATTTCGCACCTTCTAACTCTTTTTCCAGGTATTTTGGTAGTTTACCACCTACAGTAATGGCACCAACTGGTTTAATTCCAAGTACTGCCGCATCTTCCATTGACTCTAAACTAGCTGTCGCAATTTTATCTACTTTTGCTGGCACTGTATATTCTTTACCTAAATATGTAATTTTTCGTTTTTCATCTTTTTTCGTTTCCGTAGCTTTTGTCTGTTGTTTTTGCTCGCCTGAAGTTTTATCCGCACTATTACATGCCGCTAAACCTACACTTAAAACGGTAACCATCCCTAAAGTAAATAATTTCTTGTTCATCTTTATATGTCTCCTCTCAAATTTTCAAACTATATTCTCAATAGAATTTAACTATATGAATCTTATTCCATATATATATTTCATTAGATTAATAATTTTATCCAGAACTCATTCACGTTCACTTCCCCTAGACTATAATTCTTTTACGTCTTCATCACTTGATAATCATTTTCACTGATAATGATTATCGTTACTAAGTATATATTTAATATGAAATTATTTCAAGAATGATTTGAAAAATTTTAACAAACTGAATTAAAAAAAGAAGTATCTCCCTAATATTAGGGAGATACTTCTTTTTTTAGAAATTTATATGTAATTCAACTGGACAATGGTCTGATCCCATCACTTCACTATTAATTTTCGCTTCTGTTATCTGGTCTTTCATTCTTTCCGAAACAACAAAATAATCTAAACGCCATCCGATATTTTCACCTTTGTAATCTTGCTCTTACATTTATGAATACATACATACGCACTTTATTCAGGTTATACTAATTTCAGAGGTGATGTTCTTTGCACAATGAAGGAGTTACATTAACAAATGAGTATTGGCAAGCAATTATTCATAACGATTCTTCCTATGATAGCAAATTCTTTTATGCTGTGAAATCAACTGGAATCTTTTGCAGGCCATCATGCAAATCAAGAATACCAAATAGAAACAATGTACGAATTTTTCATCATGCAGAGCAAGCATTAAGTGAAAACTTTCGCCCGTGCAAACGTTGTAAGCCAAATGGGATCACTTTACCTAATGAAGAGTGGGTAGAACAAATTAAAGACTATATCGAAAAGCATTATGACAAATCCTTAACTCTCGACATGCTTGCGGGAATGTGTCACGGTAGCCCTTTTCATTTACAACGTACTTTCAAAAGAATAATAGGGCTAACTCCTATAGAATATATACAACAATTCAGGATTCTTAAAGCAACCAAATACCTTTTACACACAAATCAATCTATTAAAGAAATTAGTACTGCTGTCGGGATAGAAAACCCAGAGTATTTCGCAACTTTATTTAAAAAGAAAACCGGCTTTACTCCTACTGAATATCGAAAAAAGAACGAGATGAAAGAGGGATACGATAATGAATTCCTACAAAAATAATTATATATATTGGACGCTACTTACACATAAAAATTGGCGATTTCATATTGCTGCAACTGAAAATGGACTATGTTTCATTGGATCACAAGACGAAAACTTTGAAGAATTAAATATATGGGCTAGAAAAAAACTGCCCCAACATATATTGATTCATAGTCCAGATTACTTGCAAATATATACGCAAGAAGTTATCGAGTATTTAGAAAACAAGCGAGAAACTTTTACATTTCCTATCGATGCTTATGGAACTAATTTTCAATTATCTGTTTGGAATACGGTACGTGAAATTCCTTATGGAAAGACATATTCTTATACAGAAATTGCTGAAAAAATTCAAAAACCTAAAGCTGTGCGCGCCGTTGCTTCTGCTATTGCTGCTAACCCTCTCCTTATTACTATTCCTTGTCACCGTGTTATTGGGAAGAATGGGAAACTAACCGGATTTAGGGGTGGATTAGAAATGAAGAAAAAATTGCTTACATTAGAAAAGTTACAGGTGGAATTCATATGACAGCAGAATATAATAGCGCATTATCTATAGCAGTTCCAAAAGAATTTTGTTTCCAAGAAAATTTACGTTATCTATCACGTTCTAACAATGAATGTATGTTTCATATTGAAGATAACAAAATTTATAAAGTTATCCCTGTTCAAGATGTAAATCCTTTAGTTGAAATTAGTGTGAATACAGATGGCAATATTCAAATACGTTGTTTAGAAGAATCATATACATCTGAAAAATCGATACGTGAAGCTGTAGCTAACTATGTAAAAGAATGGTTTGATTTAACTACTGATTTAGCTCCCTTTTATACATTAGCTAAACATGATTTACTCCTTCAAGGACCAATTGAACAATATTATGGCCTTCGTAATTTAGGTATTCCAGACTTATTTGAGGCACTTTCCTGGGGAATTATCGGTCAACAAATTAACTTAACATATGCTTATACGCTAAAAAGAAGATTAGTTGAGCAATTTGGCAGTTATGTAGAATGGGACGGTAGAAAGCATTGGATATTCCCATTACCTGAAACAATTGCAAATCTACATGTAGAAGATCTCCAACAATTAAAAATGACGACTAGAAAATGTGAATATTTAATCGGTATTGCGAAGCTTATTACAGAGAGAAAACTATCAAAAGAGGATTTACTGCAAACACAAGATGTAAAGGTTGCTGAGAAACAATTAACCGCTATCCATGGTATAGGACCATGGACTGCCAACTATGTTTTAATGCGTTGTTTAAGATTTCCTTCAGCTTTTCCAATTGATGATGTTGGTCTGCATAATGCAATTAAATTTATAACAGGTTCCGAAAATAAACCGACTAAAAATGAAATAAAAGGTTTCGCGGCAAACTGGGCTAATTGGGAGTCTTATGCGACTTTTTATTTGTGGCGAGTACTATATTAAAAAGAACCAAGTAGCACATTCGTACTACTTGGTTCTTTTTTAAGCTTGCTCCTCAAAACGTCTTGCAATTTCCACAATAACTTGAACGGCTTTTTCCATAGTATCTACCGAAACATATTCAAATTTACCGTGATAGTTTTCACCACCAGTGAAAATATTCGGCGTCGGTAATCCCATATATGATAATTGTGATCCATCTGTGCCTCCGCGAATCGGATGAATATTTGGTTCAATGTCTAAACTTTTCATTGCTTCATATGCAATATCAACAATTTCTCTTACCGGTTCAATTTTTTCAAGCATGTTATAGTATTGATCATTCATTTCTAAAACGACTGCATCTTCGCCATACTTTTCTTGCATAGTCTTCACAATATTTTTAACGTTATTTTTACGCGCCTCAAAATTTTCACGATCAAAGTCTCGAATAATATAATACGCTTTACTTTGCTCAACATCACCATTTAAAGAAAGTAAATGATAGAATCCTTCATAGCCTTCTGTATATTCTGGCGCCTCTTCTACTGGTAAATACCCGTTAAACTCCATAGCTAGTTTAGTAGCATTGCGCATTTTATTTTTCGCTGTTCCAGGATGTGTATTCGTTCCGTTAAACGTTAACTTAGCACCTGCAGCATTAAAACTTTCATACTCTAAACCACCTAATGGACCTCCATCCATCGTATAAGCGAATGATGCACCAAACGCTTCTACATCAAAATGCGCTGGCCCACGACCAATTTCTTCATCCGGTGTAAATGCTACTCTTATTTTCCCGTGCTTAATTTGCGGATTATGTATTAAATGGTTCATTGCAACCATAATTTCTGTAAGACCAGCTTTATCATCTGCTCCTAGAAGTGTTGTACCATCAGTTGTAATAATGGTATGTCCTTTATATGATGGTAATTCCGGGAACTGCTCTGGTGTTAACACAACATTTAGCTCTTCATTTAACGTAATTGCATTACCATCAAAATTTTCATGAATTTGTGGTTTGACGTTTTTCCCTGTAAAGTCTGTTGCTGTATCTAAATGGGCTAAAAATCCAATTACAGGAACATCCTTGTCCGTATTAGCTGGAAGTGTTGCCATTACATAACCATTATCATCCATCGTTACTTCTGTTAAACCAATTTCTTTTAGCTCTTCCACTAATAACTTACCAAACTCAATTTGTCCTGGTGTTGTTGGTACTGTATGGCTTTCTTCATTTGATTGCGTATCAATTTTTACATATCTCGTAAATCTTTCAATAAGTTCTTGTTTCAAGTTCATTCACTCCCTTTTATGTTTCTCCCTCCATTATAATCCTTAAAACGAAATATTTTAACTTTTTTGAATGTGAAGATGTATATTTCATTTACATTGTTAACACTTTTACATATTTTACATAACAAAAAGAAAATTAGTGAACATATTTAAAGTACAGCTTAATACAAATAAATTCACCCTATTTACGACTCTCATCGCAAATAGGGTGTTTCTGTTTTTATCTCGCAATTTAAGAATATATACTACTCATTTACAATAAAAGTATATACATCATCATAAATACAGCCATTTACTTTAATCACATACTTCCCAGGTTTATTAAAACTAATTGTGTATTTATTTAACTGAATTGCTTCTTTATCTCCAGAAAGAATATCAATACTTCTGCCACTTAATACATACAATTCATTTAGATTCATCGTTACATCAATTATATTGAAATTTTCTACTTTCACTTGCTGTGCTTCCGCAACGCTTACACTTGGTTCTAAAAACAGTAGTCCACTTAATCCAATCGTCCCCGCTAAAGCAACTCCCGCAAACTTTTTAATCTGTTTCATTACAATGACCTCCTTATAGATTTTGTGTAAAGGTGATGTCCTCCCTTACACCACAAAGCCTATATGTAATGAAATGAAAAGTAAACGGGGACTGTAAGACAAAATTCTACATCTTTTTCTCCTATTGAATATAAATCCAACGTTCGGAGTTTTGACACATTTAAAATTGTTTCCCTAAACCAATTTCTCCATAATTTATTCAAAGACTGAATAATTACTTATTTATTTAACATTCTAAAAATAGTTGATAAAGATGCTTTCTATTCAAAAAAAAAGACTTTGCTATAAAAGTAACTTTTACAACAAAATCCATGCAACTAATTTTATTCCTCTTTCCATAATCTCTCTACATTCATTAATTGTTCTTCTTTAAACTCCATCTTATATATATCCGGTTTTGACGTATTCATTAAAAATTCAAAACCATATTGTTTATCAAAATAGTTTATCATTAATGTCATGACAAGCCCATGTGTACCAATTACAATTTTGCATCCTTGAAAATCCATTAAGATTTCTTTTAATACTTTCACTACTCTTCTCTGGCAATCTGCATATGACTCTCCTTCCGTTCGTGCAAAGTCCGGATTAGAGAACATCTTCTGTACAAGTGGATACACCTCTTTGTCTGATATAACCTGATCCTCACTTGAAAACATACACTCTTTAAGATTTTCATATACTACTATTTCTTTTTCATGGAAATTAGCTGACTCCTCTATCGTTAGCACAGCCCGATTATAAGGACTTGAAATAAAAGTATCAATCCTCTCCGCTTTTAATATGTCAGTTACTCTACGGGCATCCATATGTCCCCTCTCAGTTAACCCGCGCATTCTTTCATTTCCTTCTAGTTTTGGTGATTCACCATGTCTAACCATATAAATATATGTGCTCATAATTTCTCCTTAAAATTTTTTATAAAGTGAAACTTTAATTAGCCCTCACTAATCGGGCTTTTACAGGCAGCCCGCCCCCACCTAATTTCTTTGCTTCCGCTAAATTTTGAGGTGGGGGTCTTACTGCCCGGCAAATAGCGAGATAAGTTAATAAATCACGTTCATTTATCCCATTTCAACACTTAGGCGTAATACTAAAATACTTTATAAACTGTGCTGATTTGTTCGTCTAATCCATTCTCCTACTAAACTCTCAAATAATTCAGGCTGCTCAATTTGCAAATTATGCCCTGCCATATCTAACACTGCTAATGTTGCCCTTGGATATTCTTCAATAATTTCTATAATATTTTGATAACCTACTGATATATCTTGTCTTCCAGTCAGTAAAAGAACGGGATTTTCATATTTTTTACGCTGAAAATCCATAGTAAGAGAGTAATTCTTTTGCAACCTTTCAATAAATTCATCATTAGCAACATCTAACCCAGGCTTAATTTCTTCTTTAAATCGCTTATATGTATATTCATTTGCTATTACAGCTAACTCACAAAATTCCTCTCTTTCTGTGGAAGTGAGCGTATTTAAAAATTCCTCATCTTGTACAATTACCTGTTTATCTGGAAGAATCCTTTTTTCTGGCTCCGCTACAACAACAGGACATACTAATAGTAATCCGCTAACTCTCTCAAACATCTTTGCAAGTATACCTTTGGCTAAATAGCCTCCATATGATTCTCCTACCAATAAAAATTTTTCAGTAGAAATGATTTCCTCAATAAATGTGATAAGCACTTCTACTATACGATCTGAACTATTTATCCAATTTGGAGCATTCGATTTTCCCATACCAGGTAAATCAATATATATTCGCTTATAACCTTCATACTTCTGAAATACTGATTCCATACATTTCATCATTAACCTATGGTCAGGGGAGCAGCCATGTATGATAATGACTGGTTTACCCTCTCCCACAATTTCATAGTATATTTCTGCATCTTTAATTCGATATATCATAAAAAAGCCTCCCTATTTAGTGGCAATACTATTCCACTCTGTAAGAATACACGTTCTTATTTTATATCCTTTCTCAACATTTTCACAAATGTTAATTTTCAGATTAAAAATAAAAATCTCACCAAAAAAAGATACACATCATTTTATATGCAATTTTGCATCTCCACTTACAAATCACTAAAAAAACTTTACAATTCAAAGGATGACTAAATATACAATTTCTATTTAAAGTCTTGATACAGTCTATACTATCAACCGCAATATTTTTTCAACCTTAAGAATACTTACACTCTTTAACACTTTCTTATAAACATGATTTTTATAAGGAAATCTGATACAATTCTTAAATAATATTATTATGTATAGATATAACGAACATAGTGCATAATTAAAGAAGGTGATTTCATTGAAATTAAATAAAAATTTACAATTATGTATATTAATCGGAACATTGATATGCTATTCAATCTATTTTATGTTTTTCTATCTGTTCCCTACTCATTTTTCAAATTCAGATGTACGCTTCGCTTCACTTGTCGTTGAAGCCATTACGTTTGTATCACTGATTTACTCTATATATTCTAAGAAAGTCAGTTCAAATCCGTTTTGGATATGTATTACAATAGCAATTGGTAGTTTTTTATTAGGAAAAATAGTATATACATATCAAGATAGCTTCTTCGAAATTCCAATACATCGTTTTACGGTTTCTGATGTATTTTACATGTTTTTTCTATTTTTCTGTCTTATCGCTTTCTGCTATAAAATCTTAAAGGAATGCAATAAATGGGAAAAAGCGTTCTTTATTTGTGATATATGCATAGTGCTTACTTCCATATTCACATTAGAATGGTATTTATTTAATCAACCAAATTTAAATATATTCGCTCTTTCACTAGGAGATGTTTTCCTTTCATTTTTATACCCAATTGCAGATTTATTATTTCTACTGCTAGGTGTTAGTCTCTTTTTCCGTCCAACAATTTTTAATTCCAAACGGAAAATTTATATCTTTATTTTTGTATTAATAAGTTCTGCAACTTTTAACTATATTTATTTTTACTTAAATAACCACTTATCAACTGAAACTATAATATTATTACGTCTTTTATATAGAATACCTATATTACTTATTGCAATAGCTGGCTCTATTTCCGAAGATCATAATAGCCATAAAAATTATTTCCTTGTAAACCCTATAATAGGAAAAAAAGCTTTAGTTGTATTTCCCTATCTTGCTGTTGCAATACTAATCGGGTTTACATTAAAAGAACAAACATCCTCTTCAACTCTCATTACAGGAAATTGTATTACTTTTATTTTCGTACTCATTCGTCATTCTATCGTACGTATGCAAAACAATTCCTTAACAAAACGTTTGCAGGCATTTAATGCCCAACTAGAAGAAAAAGTTACTTTACGGACGTCTGATTTAGTTCATAAATCAGAGGCTCTTTCTCAAAAACAGCAAAAGTTTAAATCATTATATGAATATCATCCTGACCCTATCTTCACCATTGATTTAAATGGAATATTCTTAAATGTAAATAAGGCTGGGAGTGTACTACTTGGGGCACCAACGGATGAGTTACTAGGTGAAACTTGTTTTTCGATCATTTTAGATGAAGATAAGCATAAGCTAGCATTGGCATTAGAAAAAGTGAAACAACAAGAATCGGCATTCTTACAACTTAGTTCTCAATATAAAGATGGCTTTACTTATTTTTTATACGTTACAATCATTCCTATTATAATAGACGGACAAATTTCAGGAAGCTATATTATGGTGAAAGATATTA
The DNA here is from genome assembly GCF_003458115.1 of Bacillus sp. ISO11. Lineage (NCBI taxonomy): Bacteria > Bacillati > Bacillota > Bacilli > Caryophanales > Bacillaceae > Bacillus > Bacillus sp. ISO11. Next base: position 68,932 of record NZ_QXCO01000016.1, read on the forward strand.
CTGCACTAAAAAAACAGCAAGAAGAAATAAAATATTTAGCATTCCATGACACTGTAACGAAAATTGGGAACCGTGCCTTTTTCCATAAGAAATTAAAGAGAGTTATAAAAAATGCTAAAATAACAGAAAGCGAGTTTGCATTATTATATTTAGATTTAGATCGCTTTAAAGCAATTAACGATACACTTGGACATTCATCAGGAGATTACATATTAGAAGAAGTAGCAAAGCGATTCCAATCATGTCTTCCATCACATACTCATCTTTCAAGAATCGGTGGCGATGAATTTACAATCATAATTGAAAACTATACTGACGAAGATTACTTATTCCAATTATGTAACCAATTATTTGAATGCATGAAAAAGTCATTTATCATACATGAGCATAAATTAACTTTATCACTGAGTATCGGCATCGCTATTTATCCACATTCCGGAATCGATACCGCTACACTTCTGAAAAACGCTAATGTTGCAATGTATGATGCAAAAGCAAAAGAGCTTAACTCTGTCTCTATTTATGACGATGTAATCGCTAAAAAAATTGAAAGACGATTACGATTAGAAAAAGATTTACCAAACGCACTACAAAATGAAGAATTGTTCCTTTTGTATCAACCTCAAGTTGATAGTGAATCTAATAAAATTATCGGTGCAGAAGCTTTAATTAGGTGGAATCATCCTGAATTAGGTATTATTTCTCCATACGAGTTTATTCCGATTGCAGAAGAAACACTACAAATTATTTCAATAGGAAAATGGACATTAGAGCAGGCTTGCAAGCAAATGAAACGTTGGCACGCACTCGGATATTCACATTTAAAAATAGGTGTAAATTTATCTGCTAAAGAATTTGAACAAGAAGATTTTGTAAAATCTATTTCTTCTACTTTAACAAATACAGGTTTACCAGCAAGCTCTCTTGATCTTGAATTAACAGAGCGAATTGCAATGATGGATGAGCGAGAAACATTGATAAAACTGCGTACACTAAAAAGTTTAGGGATTCACATTTCTATCGACGATTTTGGTACAGGTTATTCTTCGCTAGCCTACTTACCTTTGTATCCAATTGATACGTTAAAAATCCCGAGAGAATTTATTACAATGTCTGAAACATGTGATGATGGAATGGAAATTATTAAAACGATCATCACATTAGCAAATACATTAGGAATGTCTGTCATTGCTGAAGGTGTAGAAACGAAAGAGCACGTAAATTTCCTTCAAAAAAATAAATGTCAGTTTATTCAAGGTTATTATTACAGTAAACCTATTCATATTCATGCATTTACTGAGCTATTAGAAAACGGCATTCACCGATAGTACATAACTAATTAGAATAAATAATAATGAATTTGAACAAATATAGTAAAAAGGAAAGAAGATACCTTCTTTCCTTTTGTTTTTCTATTTACATTTCTATTACTCCACCACTTCATTTATTATATCTATTATTTGATGAATTCCCTCATCATTTGTTTTCTTATATCCATTCATGTTTTGAATATATTTCTCCTTATTTGTATACAACTTATTTACTGCATGTATAAATGTATTCGTACTTACTCTGTCTTGGAGTATAACTTCCGCATATCCTTGCCGTGAAAAATATTCAGCATTTAAAACTTGATCTCCCCTGCTGGAACTGTTAGTTAACGGGATAAGCAACATCGGTTTCTTCAAAAATAACAATTCAGAAATAGCAGTAGAACCCGCTCTGGAAACTACAACACTTGCCATATTTAGTATATGCGGCAACTCGTCGCCTATATATTCAAATTGCATATACCCCTCCATGCCAATAGATGGGTCTACCTTCCCTTTACCACATATATGAATAATATTAAAGTTTAATAGTATTGTATCTAAACATTCCCTTACCATATCATTTATCCACTTAGCACCTTGACTCCCACCCATAATTAATAATACTGGTTTATCTTGCTGAAATTCACAATATCTTCTTCCTCGTAATACGTTACCCTTCTCAATTTCTTCCCTTACAATTGGTCCTACATAAACCTTCTTCTCATTACTTACATTTTCTCCTGTCTGAGGAAATGTTGTGCATAGCTTTGTAGCAAAAGGTAATGCTATTTTATTGGCAAGTCCTAATGTGCTATCTGGTTCACGTATAATTATAGGCACACGATTTAACCATGCTCCTATAGCTACAGGAACTGAAACAAATCCTCCTGCTGAAAAGATAACGTCAGGCTTTGTTTTCTTAATTAATTTATAACTTTGTAAACAACCTCGTATAATTTTAAAAGGATCTTTAAAATTTTCCCAATCCCAATATCTCCTAAGCTTGCCCGTTGAAACACTATTGTATTTAACATTTTGCACTAATGATTTTTCAATTCCATTTTTGGATCCAATATACTCGACTCTCCAGCCTTTCTCTATAAATTTAGGAATTAATACAATATTAATCATAACGTGTCCGGCTGTACCGCCCCCAGTAAAAAGAATCGTTTTGCTCATAACTTATACCCACCTTTATTATTAAAAATCTAGCTTTATATTTACCTTTTAAATGTAAATAAAATTATTATTTTTTATATAAATCTTTAACTCCACCTCTATATCTTGTAAAAGATCTTTAATGAGTTCATAAAAATCATTTCCATACTCACTACACTCGTATTGAGCAAAGATTTGAATCACATATCTAGTTTCCGTCTCTAATGCTGACTTTATTTGATTAACCCTTTTTTCTTCTACATACGCTTGATATTTATGTATTGCCTCATAAAGACGCAATACATGCGCTTCTTCATCTCTCCAATCCAACGCATCAACAATTAAAAGAAATAGCGTATTTTGATTATCTATTATTTCATAATCATTCATATATTTCTTACACCCTTTTTTGTTTTTCATTGCATGCAGATGTCACTACACTTCGCATACTCAAGTACATCTTTTAATGATTGATGAAATTCAATTTCTGGGATCCAACCTAACCTTTTTATTTCCTCTATTGCTAAACTCTCATTTGAGTCGCTCCCACTTTTCTCTGTTTCCTCTATAAAAAAATTTAGCTGTGTTAATTCTTTATATTGTTCTAGTACATTTAACAAAGATCGTTTTACTCCTGATCCGATATTATATTGTTTTCCATTTATTCCATCTCGTAATAACACATGATACGCTTTAATCGCATCACGTACATCTAGAAAATCTCTACTATCTTTCAAACTGTTTACTTCAATAATGGCTTTACTTCTACCTGATTCTATATCTATCATTTTCTTTGCGAGAATCGAACAAATGCCATTCGATTCCCCTGGACCAATTAAGTTTGAGGGCTTTGCAATGATAATATTTGAATCCATTAATCCTCCCCAAGCCTCTGCAATAATAACTTGCATCGTTTTACTTAAACTATATGGATTTGAAATTTTTATTTCGTTCATACTATCTGCTTGCAAAGCAGATCCTATAACTAATGTTCTACAATGCGAGGCTTCTTGCTTAATTGCTTCTAATAAATATAATGTTCCTATTACATTAACCTCTATATATTCAAGGGCAGCTGTCCAAGATTCTATAACCGAATTCCTTCCTGCTAAATGCAATACGTAGTCTGGCTTTATTTGTTTCATTACCTTCATTACTTCGCTCTTATTAGTTAAATTACAAGTAATACCATTTCTAATTTTTTCTCCATATGCACAATTTTGAAACATAGGAATTACATGAAAGCCCTGCTGTAAAAAATAGTGGCAAGCATGGCGTCCTGTGAAACCATTTGCACCAGTTATTAAAAGGCTCGCATTTTTTTTCATCGCAAAAACCCTCCTTTTAATAGCATTTGTTTCACCTCATGTTTTGCAAGTAAATCTTGTTGAGAACTAAAACTCTTCACATCCACTAGAGGATAGCTTGAATAATATTGTTGAAGTCCTTGTATAGGAATAGTCGGTAGTACCACAAAATAATTTTGATCAAAACTTATACTTGTTTTACTCTCTACCTCAGATAGAAGCATTTCACTTAATTTTTCACCCGGTCTTATCCCTACCTCTTTTACCTTAACATTTTCTTTTCCGGAATCTTCAATTAATACTTCTGCTAAATCTGTTATTTTACATGCCGGCATTTTCATAACAAAGATTTCCCCGCCTCTACCTTGAGATACGGCTTTAAATAACAACCCAACAGCATCTTCAACTGTTAAGAAAAATCTAGTCATATTCGCATCGGTAATCCCTACTTGTGAAGATTTTTTAATTTGTTGTTTAAAAAGTGGTACTACACTTCCACTCGTTCCTAAAACATTTCCACCACGAACACAAATGAATTTTGTTTTCTTCGTTTGTATATTCGCATGAACCATTAATTTTTCACCAATTGCTTTTGTCATCCCATACGTATTTGATGGATCAGCTGCTTTATCCGTTGAAACATATATAACTTTTTCAACTTGCATCTGTATAGAGGCTTCAATTACATTTTGCGTACCATGTATATTGGTTTTTATAGCTTCATAAGGATAATACTCACATACTGGAACATGTTTTAAAGCTGCAAGATGGAACACATAATGTACACCTTGGCAAGCATAGACTAGTTGATCTTTATCACGAATATCTCCAATAATAAATTTTAACCTATCATCATTTATAAACTGTTGCTGCATTTCAAACTGAACCGTTTCATTTCTTGAAAAAATTCTAATTTCTTTCGGTGATTTTTCTAATAGTTGTTTTATAAGTTCATGCCCCCACGAACCTGTACCACCAGTAATTAAAATTATTTTATTTAACATTCTTCTTCCTCCTACGAAACATCTCAATTTAAATAATATTTATTGAATTATTTTCAATTGATTCAAATCATAATCGTCGTTTGTTACATTTAATTGACAAAATAAAAAAACAGAAACTATTAAACGTAGTTTCTGTTTTTCATTTCATCTCACAACAGTAAGATTTTTTATACCGTTTGCATGATAAATAAATTCCTTGTAAAAAAACACCGCTCATTTATTTCTTATACTCGTAATAAAATAAATAGAATGATTCATAGCCAATAATCATATTTAAATTTATGAAAAAGGGAGGTAACGGAATGGACCGAAGCAATTCAAATCATACATATAACGGACCTTCCAAAGCACTGCCTCTCTCCCTATTCGACGTAAAAAATGAATTGAAACAAAAAAGCAAACTTATTCCTTCTGACACCATGTATAAATTAACGAAAGAAGAACAACTCATCATCAACAAAATAAAAATACAAACAGAACAACTAAATAAAAATAATGTTACAAGAACACGCGCATACTACCAATTTTACATTCAATATCCAGAAATACATTGGGCACTGCTTGGGCATATGGTATCACGTAACGGCGGTTGGAATATGACTGATTTAAAGGGCGATTTATATACGAGAATTTTATCAGAGAAAGATCAATTCATATTTTTTTCTTTTTTAGAAAGAGGGAATTGGCTTATTTTCCAAGATGTATACCCTCAATTTTTACTTTACGAACAAAGTGTAAAGAGATCACAAAAGTTATTTCACCTTCTCCCTCACCTAAATGTTTCTACATTTATGGAAACGATGTGGAACCATTTTTGGAAAACAGGTAACAAAAAAACTTTAGCAATTGCAACTATTATTAATGAACAAAACTACTTAGAAAAAAGAGTAATTCAAAATGTACAATTTAAAAAGACTGTACTAAATAGTATTGGATTTAAACTCTTTGATTTCTTTCAGTTTAATCATATCCTTTTCCCATTCTACGAAAATGATAAGAAACAAAAAGTATTACTATTTGGTGATACAATGAAACATTTCACTTCCTTACATGAACGGATATTAATTGGAAAAAGATTGTACTCATTATTATTTCGAGATACACATGTTTTATCTCAAATAATAAGCTGGGCTCAACACCATCCACATACAGGATCTAGGAAAGATTACTGGCCCCATTTATTTTCAAGTGTAAATGAATCTTTTTCCCGTGAGTTTTATAAGCGCCGAATTAAGAAATGCCAGTTACGAAATGGCGCTTATCGTATATACAGCCCTGCACTCATCTATGCATGGCGAGATATGAAGCATGAAGAAGTTGACAGTGAAGATTGGTTTACCGATTGGCAAGTTGTAAATTACTTAGTTGATAAGGAGGAAAATATAAATGGACAAATTACAGAAGACTACTGCAAAACACTCGAAAAAATTGAAATCGCCATTCTCGCAAAGAAAAATGTCCTCCTCCGAGAAGAAGAATGAGTTTCTAGCATTAGTAGTTACAATCTTTCTCTCTTCTATTATTGCAACTTGCTTAGATGCCTTTTTTGTTCATAAACAAATATATTCCTTTCCGGCTAGGCCCTTCTCATCCACATTTTCGGTTAATATAGCTTTTACATTGTTCGTACTGCCGATTTTAACAGTTATCTTTATACACATTTCAAAAAAATTATCTAAAGTTTCTAGAATTTCATTTATTATTTCAATCGGTATTTGTGCTAGCCTTTTTGAACAGATTGCTGAAAGTTTAGGTTTATTTGTACATAGTGCGAATTGGAACCATACATATTCTTTATTTGGTTATATAATTTTTCATTCTTTTATTTGGAACGTATATAATTGGATAAAAAAATAAAGAGACCATTATAGGTCTCTTCTTAAGCATACTCTTCCGTTATTACTAATGGTGTCAATGTTTGAAGGCTTTTAGAGCGTAAACGATAGGCAACGACTTTCTTCTTATATTGCTTAATGACATCAACATGTTCCTCATAGCTATATAGCGAAAATCTAATCTCTTTACTCCCTTTCTTCGTATCAATGACTATTGGCGTCCCTTCTCCGTGCGGCGGGAAATAATGTTTATCTAAAAACAACGCCTCATTAAATTCATAAATAACTTGTAGTTTCATTTCTCCCTCTATATTTTTTCCATCTATCGATATAGAAGTATTTTCCGCCTCAAGCTTTTGATGCAATTCAAATCTACTAATAATTGATTCTACAACAGAAGTGGGCATGCTAGAAACTAATACTTTAATAGCTCCAAAAACAAATAATGTAACTATAAACCATGTTGTCATTGTTATCATCTCCATTACATTTAAAAAATAAATTTCGTTCCATACGGTATTAGTATACTAATAAGTATTCCAGTTACAATCATCGTTACCGAACCGATAGTCGCTTCTTTCTCGCCTTCTTTCACTAAACGACTCACACCGATAATATGTGATGCACAGCCCATTCCAACTCCTTTTCCAATCGTACTTGTTATACGGAAAAACTTAAGTACTGTTGGTCCGATCATAGCACCTGTTATTCCTGCAACAACTACAAAACTAGAAGTCATAGATGGAATACCACCAATTTGATCCGCTATTGAAAGGGCAATTGGCATTGTCGCTACCTATGGTAAAGTAGTTAATATAAGTTCCTTATCTATATTTAAAATTCCGCCAATCACTACATTCATGCTCGTTACAGCCACTATACCTATCACTACTCCGATTAGTATCGATGAAAAATTTTTCATCAGTATCTTTCGCTCTTTAAATAGAGGTATGGCCAATGCTACAATTGCAGGGCTCAATAAGCTTGAAAGAATGTTTCCCCCATTTTCCCTATACTCATGATGAGAAATACCAAAAATCAAAAATAAACAAATCATAATTGCCGTAACTGTTAACACTGGTAACGTAAATGCAAACGTAAATTTTTTATATAGCTTTGTCGCCAAGAAATAAATTGCTACAGTAATAATAATTAAGACCATTTGAATCGTGCACCTTGTCGATTTTATTTTTTTGATGTGACTAATAATTGACTTATATACCCTGAAACAATCAAAGTTACTACAGTACTTGCAACTACTAAAAGGAATATAATACTTCCCGTACTGAAAAGAAAAGACCCGTATTCCATGAGCCCTGTTGTCGAAGGGATTAAAAATAACGGTAAAAATACGATTAACTTTTCCGAACCTAACTCAAACCATTTTAACGGTAAAACGCGAGTGGAAAGGAGCAGGAACAGTATTAACATCCCTATTAAATTCCCCGGTATTGATAGATGGAATATTTCCTGAATCCACGTACCCACTAGGCTAAATACATATAGCACGCCTACTTGAAGTAAAAGCGTCACGTACTTCATTTCTTTCCCTCATTTCACTATCACACATCCATATTATGAAATCTCATTTAGCGTGTCGGCAAACCGTTTAATTCCAAGTTGAATTTGTTCTATATTCGCTCTACCAAACGTAAATCGTATATATTCATTTTTCGAACCTAAAACACTGCCCGGAACAAATGCGACACCATTCCGTATAGATTCACCTAATAAGTGATATTCATCAAACTTTCCTGTTACTTTACACCATACATGTATTCCACCCTCTGGCACGAAACATTCAACTCGTTCTCCCAATGTTCCTTCAAGCTCTGCAATTAATTCATCTCTTCTTTGCTTCAATTGTCCACGAAGTATCGTAATATGTGTATGGAAATCCCTTGATTCTAAAAATTGATTTGCTACCCACTGCGTAAATACACTATGGCCAAAATCAACTTGTTGCTTTGCATCTGCTAAACGCTCAATTACGCGTGTAGGACCAATTACCCATCCAATACGTAATCCTGATGCAACAATTTTTGATAGTGAACTTATATAAAGAACATTTCCATTTTGGTCCATTGATTTTAATGTTGGGTTCACTTCTCCATTAAAAGAAATTAAACTATACGGATCATCTTCTACAATTGGTATACCGAACTCAGAAGACAGTTCTAAAATTTTTTTACGTCTCGCTAATGAAAGCACAGTACCCGTCGGATTCTGATAATCTGGATTCAAAAATACCATACGAATGCGATGCTTTTTGTGCAAATCGATTAAGTCATCTGGATTCATTCCATGCTCATCAACAGGTAAATGAAATATGTTTAAACCGGCCGATTTAAACATTGGAAGCGAAAAACAATACGAAGGATCTTCAATCGCAATCGCATCGCCAGGTTTTAATAAACATTGAACGATAAGATTAAGCGCCTGTTGTGCTCCAGATGTAATAAGAATAGAGCTTGAATCTGCTTCAATTTGTTTATATTGCTGAACATGTGCTGCAATTGTTTTTCTCAACATCTCATTTCCAAGTGGATGGTCATAGCCGAGATTTTCCATAAATGTTTTCTCCGCCAAAATTGTTCGAAATCTATCGCTCGGAATTAATTCTGGTGACAGTTCACCACTTGCTAAATTAATTAAATCATCTTTTTGTGTTTCCGTTCGAATTTGTTGAACGAGTGGTACGTTAGGTAAGAACGATCCATCCTCCACGTACCTACCCCAGTTCGGTATTCGTTTATGTGAGACACCCCATATGTCTGTATTAACCCGTGTTCCGCTTCCCTTTTGCCGTTCTACTACTCCAAGTGATTTTAATTCTTCATACGCAGCTACTATTGTACTCCGGTTCACCTGTAATTCCTTTGCTAACATACGCTCAGAAGGTAACTTACTATCAGAAGGAAATTCGCCTGAAGAAATGCCTCTTTCAATATAATCTGCAATTTGTTTATATACAGGTGTCTTATCTGCACGATTTGGTTTCCATTCCATATAGTTCCCTCCTTTCAAAACGAACTATCCTCATTTTTTACTAACAGTATTCACCGTAAAAATAGTATTAATTAGTCACATTTTCTTATCCGTAAATGGATATATCCAAAATGGTTCTCTTTCTGATTACTCAATAGCTTCTGAAATTCCAACTTCATACTCTCACTTCAGTTCTTTTACAAACTATTAAATCATTACCGCATACCATGTTACCCCAACTAGTAGAACAAAAAGAAGAAGAATATAGATTGCAGATAAGTTTTTCACATTTCTTTTTGTAGACTTACCGTAATTCTCCTCCACGTTTCTTGCAACTAGTACAGTCCCAAATAGCGATACAATTACAATAATAACGACTAGTGAAATTGCAAAACTCATTGTCTTTTCACCTCTCTAAGACCCATCTATTTTAATTAAAGAACTTACATAAAAACCTTCCTCTTTAAAACGTTGATAACATACTACCTTTCTTCTCTTATCATAATAGATGTTTGCAAAAAGCGGACCAACCACTTTCGTGTTTTTTTGCTCATCCACTTAAAAAATAAAAAGCAACTGATCACTTAGGACCAGTTGCTTTTTTCACACAATAATTTTTCATTTAAAATTAATTCGATTTAAAAGTTTCGCCTTTTCATAATGAAACATCGACTGAGATAACTCAAAAATTGTTCCATTTACAAGATACACTGTATTTTCAATAAGAAGCGCCGGATCACCTTCATTTAATTCTAAAAGCTGTGCATTTTCTTTATTTACTTTTTCACAACTAATAACTTTATCAGCAAAACCAATATTTAATCGTAAATCTTCAATGAAATAACTGTATACAGAGCTTAATGCTATTTCTTCGTTCAAATATGGAATAATATCCTTTTTGAAATAACTTACTTCAATAGAGAATGGTTTAGCATCTACAATTCTTAAGCGCTTCAAAAAATACAACCTAATTCCAGCTTCGCATTGCATCTGCTTTGCTATCTCTTCGTCCGCATCTATTACTTCAAGCTCTAACACTTTCGTTTCAATATTTTGTGAAACAAGATTTTTCGTTAATCCACGTAAACTTCCTAAATTAATGTAATCTGTTACAGAAGTTTCGCGTAAAAACATGCCACTACCTTGCACTTGAAAAATATAACCTCTATTCACAAGCTGACTAATTACTTTACGTATCGTATTACGGCTTACTTCAAATCGATTCATCAACGCTTCTTCTGTAGGTAGTTTTTTCGTTTCATTAAAAAGCCCATCTCGAATGTTTTGCTCTAACACATCTGCAATTTGTTTATACTTTGCACTCATACACTTTCTCCTAAAATACTCTTTTATCTGTTATAACTCTTCCCCTCTCGTTTCGATCACACGTTTATACCAATGAAACGAAAGTTTCTTCTTACGTTTTAAGTTATCATTATGATCGACAAAAATAAAGCCATATTGCTTTTTATATCCATTTAACCAACTTAAAAGATCAATCACTGACCATGCATAATAACCTTTTAAGTTAATTCCCTCTTCAATTGCACGCTTCATTACTTTTAAATGCGCTTCAATAAATTTAATTCTCGGAACATCTACAATTTCTCCGTCAATGATCGGATCTTCATCACCAAGTCCATTTTCCGTTACATACATCTTTATGTCACCGTAACGCGCTTTCAACATATGCAATCCCTCTAAGAAACCTTCGGGAGATATTTCCCATCCCCATTTTGTATATGTTTTATCATCCATTTTAACTGTTCGATAAAAACCATCAAAAGAAGAGTTACCTGGAGCAAGCGTTGAGTTTTCTCGAGAATGTTCCTCACTCTTTATATCCATATCGTATCTTTCTACTCGTATTGGTTGATAATAATTCAAGCCAATAAAATCATTTTCTTCTGCATTTTGTTTAATGATTTCTAATTCTTCAACCGTCCAATTAGGAGTCCATCCTTTTTCCTTTAATTGTTTTACAACATAAGACGGATACTCGCCTTTTAAAATTGGATCATAATACCAATACGTTTCATATTCATTCGCATGATTTGCTGCTTGTATATTTTCTTTTTGATCATCCACACTATAAGCTGGTAAGAAAACATGTGTAATCCCAATCTCACCATATTGTTTCAGCTGCTTGTACACCGCAACTGTTTTCGCGTGTGCATAAAATACATAATGAGTAGCTTGAAAATACTTTGGAACATCATTTTGTATTCCTGGTGGATGTGCACCTTTTAAATAACCTAATCCACAAAACATTACGGTCTCATTAAAAGTAATCCAATGCTTAACTCTGTCACCAAATGCCTTAAAACAAGTTTCTGCATATTTTACGAAAGCCTCTGCTGTTCTTTTATTCGTCCATCCACCATCTTTTTCTAACGGTAATGGTAAATCCCAATGATATAAAGTGACAAACGGCACAATCCCGTATTTTAAACATTCATCAATTAAGTTGTTATAAAATTCAATCCCTTTTTCATTTACCTTTCCATCTCCAGTCGGCAATATTCTCGCCCAAGAAATAGAAAAACGATACGATTCTAATCCCATCTCAGCCATTAAGCGAACATCTTCCTTATATCGATGATAATGATCAACAGCTACATCACCATTTGTTCCATTGTATGTTTTGCCAGGAATTTTTGAAAACTCGTCCCAATTCGTAACACCTTTTCCATCTTCATTCCATGCACCTTCTACTTGATAAGAAGCTGAAGCAGCTCCGAATAAAAAATCATGTGGAAACTTCATAGTATATACCTCCATTTCATTACAACAAATCAAATTCAATCATACATATAAAATTTATAGGTACAAATTTTATATGTATGATTATATCTTATGTTTTTATTTTTTTCTATTATAAAAGTACAATTTATATTGTTGGTTATTGGAAAAGAAAAAGAAGCGATATATTTTATCGCTTCTTACTCTCATCATCTTTATTCTTTTATTAATGACTTATTCGCTCTTATAACTTCTTGATACAATAATGGTGACCACTTTTCATTTATGTAGTCTTGAATTACCCAGCCTACTCTCGCAGGATTCTTTTGTTTTATATAGTTTGCAATTTCAGGATTTATATAAGAGGCATAGTAATATGGACTATTCCATGCTGTACCACCAGAAGACAAGCTTGTAAAATTAATATATAGATGATTTAAATCCTCGCTATTGTTCATCGTTTCATCCATCGTATCTTTAATAGATTTTACTTTCTCATCATAGCTCACTTTATATTTATCTTGTACTGTTACATTTGCATTTTGGTTTACAGTTGTGGTAAACGTCTCATTATCTGGCCAATAAAAATTATTATATCCTCCAGGTTCATTACTACCACTATATCTTTTTAGTAGTACAATTTTCCCACGAGCATCTCCAAGCTTTATATTTCCTTCTGTTTTTAAAAAAATAGGATCAACAAAATATTTTTTTTCAAACGTGCTACTAAATGAATCTTCTGCCCCTTTCATATCCTCATACTCTTTTTTTAAAGACATAATAATTGTTTCACTCGGGTTATCTTTTAAAAATTGTTTCGCTTCATTTATGAATTCATGCAGTGTTACGTAAAGATATAATGGCCCATGATGAAGAACTATCGTATTATCATCTGTTAAACGTCCTCTTATATCAAAAATGCGAGCTCCATGGTCCATTTGATAGCGAAAATCATATTCTTGCGTCATTCCCCATACTTGCTTAATCGGATTTTGCAACTTGAACGTCCCACTATCGTGTGTTCCTGGAATTGAAATTCGTGCTAACGGGATACTATCAGGTATAGGTTGCATCCATTTTGACCAATTTTCAAGCTCATTAACAGAGCTAGCTGCAACTACTCTCTTATCATGTAAAGCAAATACAAATGTGATAAATATTGTACTACATATGAATAATTTCAAAATTAACTTCTTATTGCTCATTATTATCCCTCTCTTTTTCTGTTTTTATATCAAACTTATTGAATATAATATAAGCTAGTTCAGAAAAAATAAATAACATTTCATCAATATGAAATATTGCATAGAAGTAAAGTTAAAAAATCATTCACATATACTAAATTAGAAAAATTTAAAGGAACTTCATCTGAAGTTCCTTTTACTTATTTTATGTTCAATACGTATGAACCATCTTTATTCTCATATTTATAGACGTATAAATAATATTTACCTGGCTTTGCATTATAAGTTCCTTTAACTACATTGCCTTCATTTTCACCATATGCTACATAGTTATTTAAATCTGATTCATGATGAAGTACCCATGTCATTCCAATATTTTGTTCATTTAGTAGAGAAATATTAATATTTTCCGGCGAATCAATTTGGAAAGTAAATACATCTACTCTATCACTATTATGTAGCGTTCCTTTCACCGGTGTATGAAAGTTAACTTTATTTGCCTGTCTAGGCTCATTATTTGGTTCATTTTCTGTTACTTGTAATTCATTCCCACCGTTTGGTTTTCTTTGTTCATAGCCTAAGTTTGCTAGTATAGACTTCAAATCTGGTAAAACACCAATTTTATCTGCATATGGATCTTTAGATTTTGTTCCTGTGCTCTGGTTACTTAATATTGCTCTTAGTTCACTTGGTCTATATGGTTGTCCTAAATTTTCTTTAGCAATGCTTTGTACTAAAGTCGCTGCCCCAGCAATAATTGGCGAAGCACTAGATGTTCCGCTAAAGCTTGAAGTATAAAGATTTACAGCACTTCTACTTTGTTCAGCTGTAGTTGTATCTACATTTTCTCCCCATCCGTACACATCAATACGGCTTCCATAATTCGAAAACCACATACGTTCATGAGGGAAAGATGAAGAGCCAGCTCCTACCATAATTGCACCCGAATCTTTAAAATCTTTACTATTACGATTTAAGACTTGCTTACCTTTTCTATCTTTGAACTGGTCTAAATCATTCCACCCATTTGCTCCAGCCTCTATAATTACAATTCCCTTATCTGTACCAGCACGAATTGCATCAAAAATATCTGGTTGTACTTCAACAGGTAAATATTTATCACCATATCCATCGAAAGATGCTTGTGCCTCTAACAATAAAACATCCCCAGCTTCTAACTGATTTACAGCGCTTAATATTGCATCAGCCGTATTATACTGTCCGTTATCTCTTATTTGAGAGATAACCTTTGCTTTCGCTTTTGGCGCAATCCCAATATTCCCAACTTCATTGTCCTCAGAGGATACAATTCCTAGTACAGACGTCCCATGACCGACATGCTGATCTATATTTCTTCCAGACATTAACTCAATTTTTTGATGTAATAAATCCTCATGATTTAATAACCATCCGTATTCCATATCAACAAAAGTGATACCATTTCCATTACCGCCTTGAATTCCCCAGGCGAAAGGCGCATTAATACCGTATGGGGCCGCTTCAAGATAACCTTGTTTTTTAAATCTAGGATTGTTACTAGGATTAAGAGCTACACTTGATGATTGCACTTCAGGTGGCATTATTTTCTCTTGTTTCTTCATATACGCATCTTCTATTAAAGAAGATGCCTTTAACTTATCTACTATTTCTTCTTCATACCCACTATTTTGATTTTGAAGAATATAGTAGTTTAATAAACTTGTAGATACATGATTAGGTGCTTTCACTTCAAGGTTTTGTATTTGTTCCGGGCTTACAGATGTGAATAAACGAGTAAATGTTACATCTGGATATTCTGTCAAAAGATCTTTTATTACTTTATCATTCGTTTGAGATTGTATTTGTTTTTCAATACCATCTTCATATGGCAAATCCAAATCCGCTTTAAATTTTACAATGATTTGCTTATCTGTTTCTTGTTCTATCCCTGATTTAATCTGCTGTTCTATAGAATCAGCATGTACACTATTGATAGTACCCCCTGTTCCTAAAAGTGTTGTAATGATTACAGTTGACGCACACATTTTTTGAAATATTTCCATTGCATTAATCCTCCTATTAATAATTAATCATTATATTAATCTATAATGATTTCATTTCTATAACGTATTCCCTTTCTACTAAATAGATTATAGTAATCAGAAATATGAACTTCAATGTATTTTCATATGCAATATTTCATATTCGGACTCTACACTACACGAATATGAAACTTATAGTGATTATTTATTTTATATGTGCTAATATACTTACATTAATATATTACACATATATACATTTCAAACTACATTACTTAAAAGTTTCACCTTAATTTTTTCTTAGGAGGATTTACAATGAAATTACTAAAACTAAAACATATAATCCCTTTATCTGCAGCTGCAATTACATTCGTATGTAGTCAAAGCACAGCTGAAGCTTCTACCATTCATACAGTAAAAAAGAACGATACACTTTGGGGCATTAGTAAACAATACGGAGTTTCAATACAATCCATTAAACAGGCTAATAATAAAGGAAACGATCAAACCTTTATTGGCGAACAGTTACATATTCCAGGGTCCGTGAAATCAAATGAAATCACTGTTCCTCAAAACGCCAAGCCTGCGAACATTTCTGGACAAATTATTTATCAAGTACAACCGGGAGATTCATTAGAAACGATAGCAAGGCGTTACAATGTCACTGTCCAATCTATAAAACAAATTAACAATACAGTCGGAAACAAGCTTTATACAGGACAACATTTAAAAATCAACTCAAGTATTTCACAAAAAGAAAAAGACTTAATGGCACGCTTAGTTACCGCTGAAGCAGGTGGCGAATCCTATAAAGGAAAAGTAGCAGTAGCGAAAGTTATACTAAATCGTGTAAATGCAAAAGGTTTTCCAAATACAATAACAGGCGTTATTTATGAACCTATTAAATACGGATATGCATTTACTCCTGTTACAGATGGAAGAATTAATCAGCCTGCAAGCGCAGAAGCAAAAATGGCTGTAGAAGAGGCTATCTCCACAAATGGAGTACATTCTGACTGGCTTTATTTCTACAATCCAAAAACATCAACAGACAAGTGGATTACGACACGTCAGACAGTAGCAGTAATTGGTAATCATGTGTTTGCTAAATAAGATTTAAAATCATTAACAGACCTCTTCACTTAAAAGGTCTGTTTTTTTTCTATGTAAGATGTTATTAATCATATGACATAGTTATTTTTTAAACTATTTCTTCTTTCAAATAAAAATTTTTGTATTTACTCCGCCACTCGTAGAAATTAATAAAGCATCAAGTTCAAAAACTCCCACTTTATTAATAAAAGCTATTTCTTAACTTCATAAAATTGTTATACACTAGAAAAATAAAAAACAAACTATTCGTTAGCAGGTGGAAGAATATGTATGATATTACAATTATCGGCGCTGGAGTAAGTAGCATTTTTATGGCTTATTCACTAGCTAAAAGTAACAAAAAAGTTTTAATTCTTGATAAAGGTAAAGCGCTAGAAGATCGCCATTGTCCTTTAGACGAAGGAAAAGTGTGTAATTGTACTACATGTGATAAATATTTCGGGTTTGGTGGTTTAGGAAAATCTGAAGGGAAATTTAATTATACAAACGGATTTGGCGGAGAACTTGAGAAAAAAGTCGGTAAAGAGGGTTTTATACAACTCATGGCTGAAGTAGATGAAATTCTATGTCAGTTTGGTGGAAGTTCGGTTTCAAAATATTCTACTGAAAATTCAAGTCTCACTAAGAGAGCTGAAGCGTGTGGTTTACAAATGCTAACAACAGAAGTAAGACATCTTGGTACTACACTTTCCAGTAACATTTTTCAGCTGCTCTATGAATTTTTACTGACGAAAATAAAGATCCAATTTCATATAGATGTACAACATATTCTGAAACAGGAAGATCATTTTACAATAGAGACAAATCAAGGAACAGCTCAAACTAAGCAACTTGTATTTGCAACTGGGCGCTCTGGGGCCGATTGGTTAAAAGAAATATGCAGTTCCCTAAATATTTCTCAGGAGCAAACACGTGTAGATTTAGGAATTAGAGTAGAAATGAAAGAACATCAATTACGTTCTATATTAAAAGATACTTTTGAAACAAAACTTTCTTATCAAGGTGAGCATTTCACAGCAACTACTTACTGTATGAATCCACAAGGCCGCATCATTCGAAAGTACGAAGAAGGTTTAGTTATGCCTGACGGTCAAAATTTTCGGGAACAAGGAACTGGCACTTCTAACTTAAATTTCACTTTATTTATTCCTCGCTATTTTCCAACTCTCAAAGAAGCAAATGCATACGCAAGTTCAATTATTGAAGGCATTAACCAAGGACGAGATCGGATTGTTATACAGCGCTTAGAGGACTTACTAAAGAAACAACCTACGGTGGAAAACAGTATGGAGCATAATCGTATACAGCCTACACTACAGGGGGATTATGGAGATTTGAATCAAGAAATTCCTCAATCATATATTGAAGGGCTAAAAGAATTTTTATTACGCTTAGAACAATTTATACAGGAGCCTATCGATCAACATACTTTACTATATGGAATTGATGGAAAGTTCTATGCTCCTACGATAAAAATTAATAATCATTTTGAAACTAGTATACATGGGCTATTTTTAATTGGAGATTGTTCAGGCGTTACGCATTCATTATCTCAAGCAGCTGCAAGTGGTCTGTATGTTGGAAAGTACTTATCTGACATTTAATTTCTATCATTAAAATATCAGTCAAATATTTTCAATTTCAAAACACTTTACTTATATATAGTAAAAGTATATTAATAAGACCCCTATCCTTCCCTGCTAATGATTAACCGACAAAAAATCGGGATTTTACAAAATACATATGTAATATAACTGTATATTTAAAACGATTGGCATTCAATTCTAATAAATTGAATGTCAACAGTTTTAAAAGTCTCTATCCATTTTCACTTTTATTTGTTCGATATTTTGTAACATCATCATAGTGTTTAATATGGTAGGATGTCTATAAGTCAATTTCACTACAACTATGACTTTTTCTGCCTGTTTCTCAAAAAAGAGTTATATTTATGCTACTACGCTTTAAAAATCCCCATTGTATATATATGAATACTTCAAATTATTCCCTTTAGAAAACAAAGTCTAAATGGTTCATTACAGTCTAATAGTTATAAAAACATAATATATAACTTTAGTTAAATAAATTATATAAAGAAGGTGTAAAAATGAAGAACAAAATAAATTTACAAATGCAAAATATAAGTTTTGTTATAATAATGGCTTTAGCAGTATGGTTAAAAACATATCTTATTACGCGATTCAGTTTTGATTTAAAAATCGAGTCTTCAACGCAAGAGCTCATTTTGTTTATTAGCCCTCTAGCCGCATCATTAGCATTTGTTGGATTAGCATTATTTGCAACTGGTGAAAAGGGAAATTATATAGCGCTCTGTATTAATTTCTTATTAACAATCGTGCTTGTTGGAAATGTAATGTTCTATGATTTTTATAGTGATTTCGTTACATTACCAGTACTTGGACAAACCTCAAACTTTGGCCAATTAGGCGGCAGTATTATAGAAATATTAAACTACAAAATTATACTCGCATTCGTAGACATTGTTTTCTTCTTTATTTTATTAAAAAAGAAATCATTGGTCTTTAAAACAGAACGTGTAACTCATTCTACGCGCTTGTTATACTTTCTTTTAACGATTGGTGTATTCTTTGCGAATCTACATCTTGCAGAAAAAGAGCGCCCTGAATTATTAACAAGATCATTCGACCGAGTCATGCTTGTCAAAAATTTAGGCTTATATACTCACCAAGTATATGACTTAACACTGCAAGTAAAAGCTGGGTCACAAAAAGCACTTGCTGATAGTAGTAAATTACAAGAAACTGAAAACTACGTAAAAGCAAATCAAAGCGAGCCAAACCCTAATATGTTTGGTGCAGCGAAAGGAAAAAACGTAATTGTCGTCACTCTTGAATCCTTGCAGACCTTCTTAATAGGCGCATCAGTGAACGGGCAAGAAGTTACACCATTCCTAAATGAATTCATAAATGAAAGTTATTACTTTGATAACTTTTTCCATCAAACTGGTCAAGGGAAAACATCCGATTCAGAATTTCTAATCGATACGTCGTTGTATCCATTAAATCGAGGAGCTGTATTCTTCACACACGGTAACAATGATTATACTGCAACTCCAGAAATTTTACGTCAGCAAGGTTATTTCACTTCTGTATTCCATGCGAATAACGCAACATTTTGGAATCGTAATATCATGTACTCTGCTCTTGGTTATGATCGTTACTATAATGAGCTTGATTACAAAATTACACCAGAAACAAATTTAAATTGGGGATTAAAAGATATCGAATACTTTGATCAATCAGTAGATATATTAAAAACTGTTAATCAACCATTCTATGCTCGTTTCCTTACTTTAACAAACCATTATCCATTTACGTATGATGAAGATACAAAATTCATTGAACCATACAACTCTGGTAATGGCGTATTTGATCGTTACATCGTAACAGCACGTTACTTAGACGAATCCATTAAAAAATTTATTGAACGTCTAAAGGCCGAGGGGCTTTACGATAATTCTATTATTGTGTTATACGGTGATCATTATGGAATTTCCGAAAAACATAATCGT
Source organism: Bacillus sp. ISO11 (assembly GCF_003458115.1). NCBI lineage: Bacteria > Bacillati > Bacillota > Bacilli > Caryophanales > Bacillaceae > Bacillus > Bacillus sp. ISO11. Next base: position 89,147 of record NZ_QXCO01000016.1, read on the forward strand.
GCAATGGCACAGTTTTTAGAAAAAGATCAAATAACAGAATTTGATACTTTAAATTTACAACGTACACCTTTATATATTCATATTCCTGGACAAACAGAAGGTCAAACTATTTCAAAGCCTACGGGACAAATCGATATGAAACCTACGATTCTAAATTTATTAGGTGTTGATTCTACGAATGATATCCGTTTTGGCCATGATATGTTTTCAGATGAATATACTGGCTTTGTTGTTTTACGTGATGGTAGCTTCGTTACAGATAAGTATGCATACAAAAACAACACTTTCTACGACCGTATAACAGGTGAAATTGTAGATTTACCAAAAAAAGAAGCTCAAGCCCTCATTAAACGTGCACAAAATGAATTACGAATGTCTGACAAAATTATTGAAGGCGATTTATTACGTTTCTCAGAAAGCAATAAAATTAAAACTGGCGAAGTACAAACTAAAATTAAAGAAACAGAAAAATAATCTATATGAAAAAGGAGCAACTTATTACAGTTGCTCCCTTTTACTTTTATTCTACACTTGTTTCTAAAGCTACATCTGTATAGGTATTATCATCACCTATATTTAAAATTACTTCACATTGACGCAATCTCAATTCAAAGAGCATGATAGAATCATGATAAACTTCAGGATTTGATTTCATTTTATGTAACATCTCTTGTTTTTCTTGTATTTCTAATTGCGTATTTTCTACAGCTTGCTTTAAGGAGTTAAATGGATTCCTAAAGAATATATGAATATCCCTCTCTTGTGTGTTTTCAAACAGCTCAAATTGCAAGAAAAATTTCTTCATAATAGAAGCCGTTACTTCAGTATAATCTTCATTTTCTACATACTGTTTATATTTGTTATATAGCATAGATTTATTTTTAGGAAGAACTCCAAATAATTTACCGGCACTTTTTAGTAAAAATTGTGCTGGCGTAAATCGACGTAAAATATTTACTTCATCCATTTGTATTCTAGTCGTCATCCTGTCAGTATCTCTGCGCCAGTCATCAAGCACTTTAAAGTCACATTCTAACTGTATTTTATTTTCTCCAAATAGTGAATTAAGCCCTTCACTAAGTTCTTCTAAATACGTTTGGCTTTGAAGAAGCTCATTATTAGAAGTTGCAATCCAATTTTGCATAGAAAGAGCAAGATTAGGTAATACAGTTTGTTCTAAATATTTATGCACTCTTTCATTCATTGCTTTATTTAGTTCCGTATCCATGTGCCCGAAATCACTTTCTTCACTAATTAAATTAGAACAGCTCTTTAATATCTTCGGAATATTTTCGGTAAGATCATTTGTAATTTCAGTCTTCATTGAACGATATGATTGTGTAATGAAATGAATTTTTTCCCTTTCAAATGCAGTAAGGTTATTAATGCTACCGTTTAGTTTCACTAGCATATCTTCATTCCAATTAATAGCATCCACCAGGTTATTTTCTTTCTCAACACGTTTCTCCAAAAGATATGTAATTGTTTTTCGAATGAAAAATAATAACTTTTCAGTACGTTCTGCATCGATATTTTTATGATTAAAGTTAAAATGAATAAACTCGATTAAACCATTTAATTGTTGACTACTTGTATATAACGAGGAATAAGGGAAAATTCTCGCATACGGAAAATATGTATTTATTCTCGTTGCCGTATCATGTAATACCCTTTTCACTTCTGCTTCACTGTAAATGTTATCGATTTTATTTAATAAGAAATGAATTTGTAAATTTGGCGTATGTTCTTGAATACTTAATAGAATGTCACGTTCTTTATCAGTAAAAGGTGAATCCGCATTCAATACGAACAGTAATTCGTCTACAGAATTTAAATATTCGAATATCTCATCTCTAGTGTCGTTATTTCTATTAAAGCCAGGTGTCACTACAAATGTAAGTTTATTTTCATTTAAAAATCTGCATGGTAATTTAAATTCAACACACGCTCTATCTCTATATGTTTGATGGTGCTGAGACATCATATTATGGTAATCAGTGATATCTTCCGTTGTTGTAATTGCTGAGTCTGTTATAGCGTTTATTTCTATATGAGCATCATTTTTTAAAACTACTACATTTGAAATTGATTTTTCTAATATATTTTCTCCTAATATAGAGTTAATAAATGTAGTTTTTCCGTTCCCTGAAGTTCCCGTTACTAAAATACGATTTGTTCTTAAATCTGCGAGCTCGTCAACTAACCATTTAAATCGGTGACCTATTTCTATATTCTGCTTTTGTGCCCACTGTGTAATAGATTCAAAAAGGTGTAAGCTGTACTCTAAGCCATTTACATGATTAATAGAATGTGACAGTAAGTTTTCCGCATGTTCTATATTTGCTGAATCTATTTTGGAAGGGAAAATCTCATCCCATGCCAATACAGCTGCAGATGGAAATACAGCATAAGATGGATTGACTACCTTTAACCAGTTTGCTAACAGATTTGGTATGATATCGTCTAATTGTCTAAGCGTATATTGACCTTGAATTAATGTAAAGTACGTTTCTTCGTAAAGAGCAGAAACTTTGTTCCATATATCGGACGAATGTATTTCAATATGTAAGAAAAATTCATTTATTGTATTAAGCCATAATAAATAATTTGGTTCATCTTTATAACTGTTCCAAAGTGATGAAACCATTTGTGTAAATTGTACTTGATCTACATTATTTAATGTAGCTAATGCATCATAAAAATAGTCTGGTGAAATATGTTTAGTAAACCCTTTATCGATATATCCTTTTAACACCTCAAACCACGGATACGACTCTATTCGAATTAACTCATTCACAGCAAGCTCTACTGCACTATCAAAATCTTGCTGTTCCTCATAAAAGGAACGGGCAATTTTTGTGACGTTCGGATAATCAGGATTTAAAGAAACTGCTTCTTTAATAACACCGAAAGCTGAATTAAAATTATTTTGCTCAATGTAAAGAGAAAGTAGTTGTAATCTAATTTCGGTCATCAATATTTTATTATCAGTAGTAATGGAAGTATAAATATTTTCAGCATATGGTAATTGATTAAGTTCGAAATAAGCATCCGCAATATTTTTTTGTGCCCATGGTGCTAATTCATTACTAACCTTCTCCCATTTAAAAATAGCTGCTTCAAAATCTTGATGACGATAATAAAATTCACCTTGTGCAAAACGAATATAAGACCCATCAGAAATCTCATTTCGTTCTTCGTTTACATAAGCTTGTCCAAGTACGTCAAGAATTGACTTTGTTTCATTCTCCATTAGGAATGTTTCATAATACACCTTTTTTATTAATTGTTTTTCTAATCTCATCTTTTCCCCCACTATATCTTGAAAATACATTTTTAAGATATGTCAATGCTTTTTGTATGTATGCTTTTTATCTTAACAAAGAATATCTTTTGGAAAATTTCATTTTCCTTTCATTTTTCAAGTTAGATTGAATTTTTATGAGAAAAGTTTCAGTTTTTTTTCAATTCCCTTTCAGTTATGAAACAGCATTAAATGTTCCTAATAACCTAATAACACTATAATATTCCACATTATATTATCAGGAAAACCCCATATAAACCATATTATAAAAACAATCTATAATGAATTTATATGCGCAATTCACTGTGCTGTCAAACAAAAAACAACAATAGGAGCCAACATCTATTCATACCATTTCTTTCTCAAATTGTTTTCCTTTAAAATGTTTCAGTAGTTATGTAATTAAATTCCATTAACCTATATAAATAACTAGTCCAAAAAATATCTATATGCATATCATGTTATAGTAAAGAATTTAGGAGATCCTAAAAGGAGGCATTTTCATGTTTGAAGATAAATCTAAAATAAATTACCCATATGAATTTACTGAAACTACAACAGTTCCTCTAAAGAACCCCATTGACAAAAAATTCAAGAACGGCACAGGTACACATAACTTCCCAATTAAGAAGCACTATAAAGAGCAAGTTCTATACACTGAAAAAATTAATAATAATAAAAATAAGTAATTGTATAGATCCTTATGACAATTGGCTAAATAAGAAGCAACATTTGGCCATGCATAGTTATTTAGTTAGTAATGATACAATTCATGCACCTTTTAAAAAGTGCTGTATACAGCGCTTTTTTATACATAGATAAATTTAAGTTAACGCAACCAAGAAATACACTACAAAATTACTCCACCATATTCTCGTTTACAATTAAATCTACATATGAAAAGGGAGCAACAGTAAATGTTGCTCCCTTTTCATATGTAATCTATTCACTCTACATAACCCTCTTAAACATCTTCTCCAACTCATAAGTAGAATGATGCACAAGAATTGGTCTTCCGTGCGGGCATGTGTACGGGTTTGTTGTTGTACGTAGTTCTTCCAGTAAAGCAAATATTTGATCGTTCGTTAAATATTGATTCGCTTTAATGGATGCTTTACAGCTCATCATGATGGCTGCTTCTTCACGTAACTTTTTAATATCAACTTTTTTTAGTTTAACAACTTGCTCCATCATTTCATCGATGATTTCTGTTTCTTGTCCTTTCGGGAACCATGTTGGATGCGAGCGGACGATAAAGGATTGATGGCCGAATTGTTCTAAAAATAGCCCGACTTTTTTTAGTTCTTCTAACTGCTCTTCGACACGTAAAAATTCAGTAAGAGATAGATCAATACGGTACGGTACAAGTAACTCTTGTACTTCTTGCGCTACTCTTCCTACTTTATCACGGAAGTATTCATAATTAATACGTTCCTGCGCGGCATGCTGGTCAATCATATATAATCCTTTATCATTTTGAGCGAAAATATATGTTCCATGCATTTGTCCAATTGGATAAAGCGGTGGTAAGTCATTCCCGTTCATCTCAATCTCTTTTATTTCCCGAACTTCTTCTTCTAATTCCTCTAGTTCAAAGTCCTCTTCATTACTGTCCCACGATTTCTCTTCTTGAATTGGCTCTTCGATTATCGGTTTAGTGGGTGGTTGCCAACTTTGTTCTTCTCTCACGAGCGACTGTGGTGGTTGCCATTCTTGCTTCGGTGGTTGCCAAAGCTGCGCAGGCTGTTTCACAGCCTGCGGTTCTTCTTGTTTTGCATCCATGCCAGTCGGTAAAACGATGTCCGGCATAGATGGTTCTTTCGGCTTCGCATGCTCAAACTGGAACTGTTCTTGCACACTTTCGTCTTTTTCTTTTTTCTTCGTTGTTACACCTGCATCTGGAATAAGCTGTATTTTTTTAAATGCAGCTTGCAATGTTTCTTCGATCAGCTTTAGCAATTCTTGTTCTTTACTAAAACGAACTTCTAATTTCGCTGGATGTACGTTAACGTCAACTAGCATTGGATCCATTTCAATCGATAAGAAACCAATTGGATACCGGCCAACTGGCAGTAATGTATGGTATCCTTGCTGAATTGCTTTCATTAATACAAAGTTTCGAACGTAACGACCATTTACAATCGTTGACATATAATTACGAGATGCTCTCGTTACTTCTGGTAATGTTACATAACCTTTAATTGTAAAGTCTAAAGATTCAGCTTCAATTGGAACAAGCTTCTTCGCAACTTGAATACTGTAAATCGATGCAAGTACTTGTCTTACATCACCGTTACCTGACGTATGAAGCAATTTCTTTTCATTATGAAATAGTTTTAACGATACTTCTGGATGTGACATTGCAATACGATACACGATATCTGTAATATTTCCGAGCTCTGTATGAATGGTTTTCATATATTTAAGACGTGCTGGTGTATTAAAGAATAAGTTTTGTACTGTAATATCTGTTCCTTTTCGGCTCGCAGTCTTCTCTTGCTTTATAATGTCTCCACCTTTAATAATAAGGTGTGTACCAGGCGCATCACCTGTGCTAGTAATTAATTCTAATTCACTAACTGAGGCAATACTTGGCAATGCCTCACCGCGGAAACCGAGTGTTCTTATGCGGAACAGATCGTTTTCATCTTTAATTTTACTCGTTGCATGGCGTTCAAAAGCGACGATACAGTCTTCTTCTGCAATACCATCACCATTATCAATGATACGAATTTTCGATAACCCAGCTTCTTCTAAGTGGATTTCAATAGATGTACTATTCGCATCGATAGAATTTTCCACAAGTTCTTTTACGACTGAAGCAGGGCGCTCTACTACTTCCCCTGCCGCAATTAAGTTAGAGAGTTGGTCATCGAGTTTGCGAATTTTCCCCATCTACTTACTCATCCTTTCTTTAACTTTTTCTGTAAGCGATACAATTCGTTCATCGCTTCTAAAGGTGTCATATCAAGTAAATCGATTTTTTTAATTTGCGCCAGTACTGCTGTTTCTTTTTGATCTAGCAGAGGCTTTTCTTGTTTCTTCGAAGACTGTTCTCCTCCAAAGAAAGATAGTTGCGATTCTTCTTCAGTCTCTACTTTCGTTTCCTGTATTTCTGCTATTTCTTCTTTTACAACTACAGGTTCTGGAGTAGCTTCTTGTACTTTCACTTCTACTCGCTTTGGAATAATAATTTCTTCCTGTCCTTCTAGCTGTGCTAACACTTCTTTCGCACGAGCGATTAGGCTATCTGGAAGCTCCGCAAGTTGCGCAACGTGAATTCCGTAACTTTTATCAGCTGCTCCATCTTGAATTTTATGAAGGAATACTACTTTTCCATTCTCTTCAATTGCTGAAACGTGTACATTTTTCAGTTGATTTAAACTCTCTTCTAACACCGTCAATTCGTGATAATGCGTAGAGAATAACGTTTTTGCACCAATTTGGTCATGAATATGTTCAATAATCGCTTGTGCAAGTGCCATACCATCATACGTAGATGTACCGCGTCCAATTTCATCGAATAAAATTAAACTTCTTTCTGATGCGTTTGCAATTGCATTTTTCGCTTCTAACATTTCGACCATAAATGTACTTTGACCTGAAATTAAATCATCCGCTGCACCAATTCTCGTAAAGATTTGGTCAAATACAGGTAATACTGCTTCTGTTGCTGGTACGAAACAACCGATTTGCGACATAACCGTTACAAGTGCTAATTGTCTCATATACGTACTTTTACCAGACATGTTCGGCCCTGTAATTAAAAAGACATCCATATTCTCTGGCATAATACAATCATTCGGTACATACAATTTCCCGTTCAATACTTTTTCAACAACAGGATGACGACCATCTTTAATAAAGATTTCGCGCTTCGTTGTCAGTACAGGTTTTACAAACTGTTCTTCTTCACTAACTGTTGCAAAACTTTGCAGTACGTCTAATTCACTAATTACTTTCGCTAAATGTTGTAATTTCGGAATAAATACTTTTACTTCTTCACGAAGTGCTGTAAATAAATCGTATTCTAGCTGTACAATTTTTTCTTCAGCTTCTAAGATTAACGTTTCTTTTTCTTTCAGTTCATCTGTAATGAAACGTTCAGCATTAGCAAGCGTCTGTTTACGCTCATAGCGACCTTCTGGAAGTGCTGCAAGATTCGCTTTCGTTACTTCAATGTAGTAACCGAAAATACGGTTGTATCCGATTTTTAATGATTTAATTCCGGTAATATCACGTTCTCTTTTTTCAAGCTCAGCAATCCACGTTTTCCCGTTTTTACTAACGTAACGATATTGATCAAGCTTGTCATTATAACCATCTTTAATAATATCTCCATCTTTAATCGAAAGCGGTGGGTTTTCTTGAATACTTCTTCCTAGTAATTCTGTTAAGCTTTCACATGGATCTGCACCTTGAATTAATCTCGATGCATAAGCGTTATCTAACAAACTAATTGCTTCTAAAATAGCTGGTACTTGAAGCAATGAACGTCTTAATTGTAATAAGTCTCTTGCATTTACGTTACCAAATGCAACTTTTCCTGCTAAGCGTTCTAAATCATATACTTCTTTTAACTTTTCCTTTAAATCTTCACGTAAGAAGTAATCATTTACAAACGTTTCAACCATTTCTAAACGCTCTTCAATTCTTTCTTTCTGTATAAGTGGACGTTCCATCCACTGTTTTAACATACGACCACCCATAGCTGTTTTCGTCTTGTCCAATAACCATAATAGTGATCCTGTTTTTTCTTTCGTTCGAAGTGTTTCTGTCAGTTCTAAATTTCGCTTTGAATGTACATCAATTTTCATAAATTGATTCGTATAATAAATTTCTACTGGTTGCAAATGATCTAAAGAACGTTTTTGCGTTCTTATTACATAGTTAAATAAACGTCCAACTGCTTTAATTAATTTTGCTTGTGAAACATTTTTCACAAGATGTTCTAATCCTTCCGGAATTGCCGTTGCATCTTCATACGAAATCGTCATTTTCAATGTTTCAGTTAACTTGTTTAGTTCATCTTTAGAAAATGAAGAATCAACAACAATTTCTTTCGAACCAGTTGCATACACTTCTAATAAAATATCTTCTACTGAACCAGTCAATAACGTTACTGTATTTTGTCCAGTCGTTAAGTCGTTACAAGCTAATGCATATGATCCATCTTCAAAATGTGTTAATGCGGCTAAGAAGTTATTTTCTTTCTCATCAATTGTACGCCCTTCCATCATCGTTCCTGGCGTAATTAATTGTACTACTTCACGACGTACTACACCTTTAGCTGTTTTCGGATCTTCTACTTGCTCACAAACAGCTACTTTATATCCTTTTTCAACAAGTTGTTCAATATAGTTTTTAGCCGCATGATACGGTACACCGCACATTGGTATACGTTCACTACTACCGCCATCTCGGCTCGTTAATGTAATTTCAAGTTCATGAGCTGCTTTTACAGCATCCTCAAAGAACATTTCATAAAAATCGCCTAAGCGAAAAAATAAAAAGGCATCTTGATAATCTGCCTTAACCTTTAAATATTGCTGTATCATAGGCGTATATTGAGTCATACTTTTCCTCCATAATTCTTACATGATAATCTATTTTCATATATGTCGCATTTCACGGACACTCTTATCTCCTATTTCAGGAGTCTTTCTTCATTATAACATATTTCATAAAGAATCATGTTCATTCAGCCCCACTTATGTAAAGTAAAAAGCTAGGAAGAACTTCTCCCTAGCTTTCTATTACTCTTCTTCTGCATCAACTATAAAGTTCGGATCTAATTCTTCAAATTCATCATCAGCAATTTGGAAATCATCATCTGATTCTACGCAGCCTTCAGGATTTACACTTACACAAATTTTCGTTTCTCCAACTACTTCTGTTACAAATTCACGTTCTACAGTTACAACAATTTTATTACCATTTGGTGATACAAGTGCTTCTAAACAATTTGGCGGCTGAATAACACGAGCAATAATTTCTAAATCGTCACCAGAAAAGTTTTTATCACGATAACCAATACTTACTTCGTCCGTGTAGTTCACACGTTCTGTTACAACTTCAGTCTTTGTATTTCCATCAAATGAATACCAAGTGTTCACATCATAGAAACCTTCAATTTCCACATGTTTTCCATTCTTTCTTGCTTCGTACGAGTGGTTAATTACCCAGCACCCTAAAATACTTGTTGGCTCATTATTCGATTCACATGTATGCGTTGACTTTGTATACTTACGTCCTTTTCCAACCACTGCTTTTGTAATAATCTCTCTAAATTCGGACATTCGTAACCCTCCTCAATCACTATTCACTTAATCATATGCGTGACAATAGCGGAATGTGTCATTCTTTTTTTGAGAAGAACTTACGTTTAATCCACAAAAAAAAAGAGATGTCAATATGACATCTCTTTAACAACCACAATTTCCTTTTTTACTTTCTACCGCTGCGCCAGTTTCACCCTTTAGTACATCGCCACCAGTTGAAATTAATATTTCATCTGTTACGTTGTTAGAAATTGTACTAGCAACTAACTGTAATAAGTCATTTACGTATGTTTGTGAAGATTTAAATTGTTGTACGACTGGAATACTGTCTAACTTATCTTGCAATGCATCAATTTCAGCTTCTACCTTTTTTAAAGCTTCCCATTTCCCGTAATGTTGCAAGTTTACTGCTTGTTTTTGCAGTGCTTTAATTTCATCGATTGCGCGCTTTACATTTTCATTTTTATGAATTTGCGCCTCTGCTTTCTTAAAAAAATCAACTTCTTCTGTTTCAGAAATCATTTTTGCTAATTCTTTCGCTTGTTCAACAATGTCATCTTTCGAATATACTTTCATCTATTATTTCACCTCAATCGGCTCTTCAACTAATTCCCCGTTAAGAGACCAAGTTTTTGCTTCCGTTATTTTCACTTTCACAAGCTGACCAATTAAAGATTTTGAAGCGACGAAGTTTACAAGTTTATTCGTACGAGTATAACCTGCAAGTACTTCCGGATTATTTTTACTTTCCCCATCAACTAACACTTCTACAATTTGACCTTTGTAACGACTATTCTTTTCAATTGCCAACGTATTTACTAGTGTATTTAAGCGCTGAAGACGTTCTTTCTTTACTTCCATCGGTACATTATCTTTCATTTTTGCAGCTGGTGTACCTTCGCGAGGAGAATAAATGAATGTAAAGGCAGTATCAAACCCTACTTCACGATATAACGACATCGTTTCTTCAAATTGCTCATCTGTTTCATTTGGAAAACCAACGATAATATCTGTTGTTAATACTACATCTGGAATTGCTTCTTTAATTTTTCTTACAAGTTCTAAATAATGCTCACGCGAATATTTACGTGCCATAATTTTCAGCATATCTGTACTTCCAGATTGAACTGGTAAATGGATATGTTCTACTAGGTTGCCACCTTTTCCAAGCACTTCAATTAAGTGATCATCGAAATCACGTGGATGGCTCGTTGTAAAACGAATACGGGCAATATCAACTTTACGAAGTTCGTCCATTAAATCGCCAAGACCGTATTCTATATCTTCAAAGTCTTTACCATATGCATTTACGTTTTGTCCAAGTAAAGTAATTTCTTTATAACCATTTGCAGCTAAATGACGAATCTCTTGGATAATATCTTCTGGACGTCTACTTCGCTCTTTTCCGCGTGTATACGGTACAATACAATACGTACAGAATTTATCACAGCCATACATAATATTTACCCACGCTTTAATATCACCACGACGTACTTTCGGAAGGTTTTCAATTACGTCACCTTCTTTTGACCAAACTTCAACTACCGTCTCTTTCGAGAACATCGCATCTTTTAGAATATACGGTAGTCTATGAATATTATGCGTTCCAAATACCATATCTACATGCTGATTTTTTTGCATAATTTTATTTACAACAGATTCCTCTTGAGACATACAACCACATACACCAATTAAAAGGTCTGGATTTCTTCGTTTGAGTGACTTTAAATGGCCTAGCTCACCAAACACCTTATTTTCAGCATTTTCACGAATTGCACAAGTGTTTAATAAAACTACATCTGCATCCTCAGTTGAAAAAGTTGGTTCATATCCAAGTGCTGTGAAAATACCTGCCATTACTTCCGTATCATGCTCATTCATTTGACAACCATATGTACGAATATAGAACTTTCTTCCTGTACCAAAATTGCGAAACTCTTCAGGTAAGCCAAAATCCCGTTCAATTTTAACTTCTTCTTTCCCACGCTTTTTCGCATCCTTTAAGGAAGGTGGTTGATATACACTTTCAAAGTATTTACTATAATCTTTCTCTTCTTTTTTCGTAGAGGAATTTGCTTGTTGACTTGCTAATCGTTGTTGCTCGTTCATCGGTAATCTCCTTTCACCCTTAACTATACACACTCTATAGTCCATTTTAATGCGCTTAGACTCACCTCAAAAATGGTTAGATAGCTGGAGAGATAACTTGTCCTTTGAAACTTGAGTAATCAATCTAATCATTCATAAGAATGAAGTCTTCCCCACGCAAATAGACATTCCCTTTTTATCATTTCTTGTTGTCCTACCCAAAAGCATATTGCTTTATCCCTATAAACATTACCATAGTATGACGTGTTTCGCCAATTTTAACAATACAAAGGCCTTTTATTACCTTACATTTCATAAGCAATGAACTTGCCATTTTCATACAACGATTCATATATTATTTTATCATTCTGAATTTTCTAAGTAAATAAGACTACCCTATATTTTTGTACATAAAAAAAGGTTGCCAAATCGGCAACCTTTTTTTCTTACATTACATAAATTCAGCAACAAGCTCATCAAACATTTTCTGATCCATATTTAAATCAGATTTCACTAAAGGCTCTTCACTATAGCCTTTAACAAGTTCTTGATATGATGGTTGCTTAGTATTTTGATAAATTAACCCTGTTACTAAACCGTTATTTTCCATTAAAGTTTGCATAGCCATCATGCGATTAGATGGATCATATCCCTCTACTGTGCTTAGTTTCGTTAAGTTCTCTTTAAACCAATCGTAAGTATTTACTTTATTGTAAGTAACACATGGGCTAAATACGTTAATTAATGAAAATCCTTTATGGTTAATACCAGCTTCAATAATTTGTGTTAATTCTTTTAAATCACTCGAAAAGCTTTGCGCCACAAATGTCGCACCAGCTGTTAAGGCCATTTCCATTACATTTAGTGATGGTTCAATTGAACCTTGTGGTGTGCTTTTCGTTTTAAATCCAGCTTCACTACGTGGTGAAGTTTGCCCTTTTGTTAATCCATAAATTTGGTTATCCATTACGATGTACGTAATGTCGATATTACGACGAATAGAATGGATTGTATGTCCCATACCAATCGCAAATCCATCACCGTCACCACCTGAAGCGATAACTGTTAAATCACGATTTGCCATTTTCACACCTTGTGCAATCGGAAGGGCACGACCATGAATACTATGCACACCATATGAATTAATATAACCTGAAATACGGCCTGAACAGCCGATACCAGAAATAACAGCAAGTTCATCTGGATTTAGGCCAACGTTAGCTGCCGCACGTTGAATTGCAGCTTGCACTGAGAAGTCTCCGCAACCTGGGCACCAGTTTGGCTTTACACTGTTACGAAAGTCCTTAAATGTTGCCATTTAATACAACCCCTTTTTTGCATTCGTTGTAAATCTCTTTCGGCAAGAATGGGTTTCCATCATATTTTAAAAGACTAGAAATTTTCTCACCATTACCAAGATTCATTTTCATAATGTTAGCAAGCTGACCTGTTGCATTGTTTTCTACTACTACAACACGCTTCGCCTTTTTCACAAGTGGATCGATTTCAGCTGTTGGGAACGGGTGAATTAAACGCACATGAGCATGGTTTACTTTCATACCCTCTTGTTCTAAACGCGTCATTGCCTCTTCGATCGCACCACGAGTTGAGTTAAATCCAACAAGCAATACGTCTGCTTCTTCATGCTTAACATTTTTATAAACAGGGGTATTAAACTTCAAGTTCTCCATTTTACGGAAACGTTTGTCCATTTGATCTTTACGGTTTATTGCTGATTCCGATGGTTTTCCAGTTTCATCATGTTCTACACCTGTAACATGGTGAACACCATTTTTCATACCAGGTAAAACACGTGGTGAAACGCCGTCTTCTGTTACTTCATAACGCTTGAAGTATGCTTTATTTTCACGTTCTGGTAATTCTGCTTCTAAATCAAGCTTACCACGACGAATTTCCACTTTATCTAATTTAAGTGGTTCTACTGTTTGTTTTCCTAACGAAAGCTGTAAATCTGTTAAGAAAATAACAGGAACTTGATATTCTTCAGATAAGTTAAATGCTTCTACAATGTCATAGAAAGCTTCTTCAACTGTACTTGGCGCCATTACGATTTTTGGAATTTCACCATGCGTACCGTAAATCATCGCCATTAAGTCAGACTGTTCTTGTTTCGTTGGTAATCCTGTACTTGGGCCGCCACGTTGTGTATCAACAATTACTAATGGGGTTTCTGTAATACCTGCTAAACCGATTGCTTCCATCATTAATGAAAGACCAGGACCAGCAGATGCCGTTAATGTACGAACACCAGCATAGTTTGCACCGATTGCCATTGTACAAGCTGCGATTTCATCCTCAGTTTGGATTACTGTTCCGCCGACTTTCGGTAATTTTTTAATTAAGTATTCCATAATTTCTGATGCAGGTGTGATTGGGTATGCTGACATAAAACGAGCACCACCAGCTACCGCACCAAATGCGATTGCATCGTTTCCAATCATAAACATGCGTTTTTTACCATCAGCTTTTTCAAGCTGCATCATGTTTACTTTCTCACCTAGTAATTCTTTCATATATTGAGAGCCGCGTTTAATTGCGTCCATATTCTTTTGAACGACTTGCTCTCCTTTACGACCAAAGATTTCTTCAACAACATCTAAATAAGCTGTTTCATCTAATCCTAATACTGCACTTGATGCTCCTACAGCAACCATGTTTTTCATTAATGATGTGCCTAATTCTGAAGCAATATCTGTAAACGGTATCACATATAGATTTACATCTGTATTGTCAGGTATTGTTGGATTAAATTTCGCATCCGCAACTACAATTCCACCTGGACGTAGTTCGTGGAAATTAAAATCAATTGTTTCTTGGTCAAAAGCAATTAAAATATCTAAATCATCTGAGATCGCTCGTACTTCTGTTGTACTTACACGAATTTTATTATTTGTATGGCCGCCTTTTATACGTGATGAGAAGTGGCGGTAACCGTATAGGTAATATCCTAATCGGTTTAATGCAATACAGAAGATTTCTCCTGTACTTTCAATTCCTTCACCTTGTTGGCCTCCAACTTTCCATGAAAGTTGACTAATCATCTCCTACACCCCTTTTGGCTGCATTCATTGTAGTGTATTTTTTTACAGTAATAGTTTAGCATTTTTTATGCAAATAAACTACAACGGACGCAAATTATGCCTCTTCTGATTTCCCTGAATCTTTAGTATAAAGCTATTTTGTTTTTCATTCTAGTATTAGGTCTTAAAAAAAGCAATAAAATCAAATGAATTAATTTTAATTTTTCTGAATTTTAAATCAGAATTTAAAAACTCATATGTTCTACAAAATTATCATATAAAAATCGTTCTACAGTAGATGTAGCATAGTGTTTACAAAGCTCATTCATTACATTTTCATAATCTCGATACGCTGATACATTTACAACTGTTTCTAAAATCCCATCAAAATCGGAACCAAATCCTATATTGCGCTCTCCACCTAATGAACAAATATATTCGATATGTCTTACTATATTTGCTACATTCGCTTGTTTTTCATTTGTTAGAAACTGCGGTACAAAAGTGACACCAATCATGCCATTTCGCTTTATAAGAGCTTTAAGTTGTTCATCGTTTAAATTACGTGGGTGCTCGCAAAGTTTCATACAATTTGAGTGGGAAGCAATAGGATTTTTTGCAATCTCTATAACATCCCAAAAACTTCTTTCATTCAAATGAGACACATCAGTCCATACATGTAACGTATTCAGTTCTTGTACAACATGTTTACCAAAAGTCGTTAAACCCGCCCCACGTGTCTCTAGCGCACCATCAGCTAAGAGATTGGCATAATTCCATGTTAGTCCAAAAGAACGTACTCCTAGGCGATACAACAACCGTAATTTCATTGCATCTTTTCCAATTGCTTCGCATCCTTCTATTGTTAATATCGCTCCAATCTCGTCCTGTTTTAATATGTTAATATCATCTTTTGTCTGAATAAACTTCACACCTTGTAGGGATAAAATTTCATTATAAAAAATATCTACCATTTGTAATGCTACTTCAAATCGGTTTTCATATGCCACTGTTTCTGGTACATATATAGCAAAACATTGTATACTTCCTTTTCTTCTCTTTAACTGTTCAAATGTAATATGTAATTGTGAATCATCTTTAAAATTCCTTTTCCCTTGTGCACTCCATAACTGAAGAAGCACGTCACAATGAGCATCAAAAATTTTCATTTTCATTCCTCCATTATAAAAACAACCTGTTTGCATACTGCAAACAGGTTGTTTAAACTTAACGAGGTTCTACAATTAATTTTATTGCTGTACGCTCTTCGCCATCAATCATAATATCTGTAAACGCTGGGATACAAATCAGGTCCAAACCACTAGGCGCTACAAATCCTCTTGCGATTGCTACTGCCTTTACAGCTTGGTTCAATGCACCTGCACCAATAGCTTGAATTTCTGCTGTTCCGCGTTCGCGAATAACACCTGCAAGTGCACCAGCTACAGAATTAGGGACCGACGTTGCTTTAACTTTTAATATTTCCATTCCGCGTTTCCTCCTCGTTTCTTTAAAAAGTATTAGCAATTATTTCACTTTAACTTATATTCACGAGGAATGGCGCGTATTCCTGCTAAATTTTCGTAATTTTTCTAAAAAATTAAAATATAATAACTTATCTAAAATTTAACGAAAATTTACTCAAAAAATGGTTGATCATCATTAATTAAAATACGTTCAATTTTCTTTGCTTTTCCTGTATTTGGATCCACATCAATTAACACTGCACTTAATTGCGTTCTACCATTTGTTACTTCAAATCGTACTGGTAAGTTTGTTAAAAACTTCTTCAATACTGCTTCTCTGTCCATACCTAATATTCCGTCATACGGCCCTGTCATCCCAACATCTGTAATGTATGCCGTTCCGCTTGGTAAAATACGGTTATCCGCTGTAGGGACATGCGTATGCGTACCTACTACTGCTGTAGCACGTCCATCTACATACCAACCTAGCGCTTGTTTTTCACTTGTAGTCTCCGCATGGAAATCAACAAATATAATATTCGTACGTTTTTTCGCAATATTAATTAATTCATCCACTTTACGGAATGGACAATCAATTGGAGGAAGGAAAGTACGTCCTTGTAAATTAATAACTGCAACTTCTGTTCCATTACAGTTCACAAAGATAAGTCCTTTTCCTGGAGTTCCTTCTGGGAAGTTAGCTGGTCTTGCAAGATATTTTGCATCATCGATGAATTCAAATACTTCACGATTATCCCAAGCGTGGTTTCCAAGTGTAACTGCCTGCGCCCCACACTCTAAAAAGTTTCGATATATTTTTTCTGTAATCCCACGGCCACCTGCTGCATTTTCTCCATTAATGATTGTTACTGTAGGTGTATATTTTTTCTTTAATGCCGGTACGTATTGTTGAATCATACCTCTACCAGGAGATCCTACTACATCCCCAACAAATAATATTCTCATATGTCTTACCCTTTCTATGTACTGCATTTTTTATTGCTATAGCATCAAGTAAATTCCTTATAATATCTTTATTATAAGTTTGCTTCACTTTTATGCTATATAACTAACTGTCTTTATTTTATCCAATTCCAACACAAAAAAATAAAGTGGTGTTTCACCACTTTATTTTGCGTATTCCACTGCACGTGTTTCACGAATAACAGTTACTTTAATATGTCCTGGGTAATCCAGTTCATTTTCAATACGTTTTCGGATATCACGAGCTAAACGATGAGCTTCTAAGTCATCGATTGTATCTGGTTTTACCAAAATACGAACTTCACGTCCTGCTTGAATTGCAAATGATTTTTCAACGCCTTCATAAGACTCTGAAATCTCTTCTAACTTTTCAAGACGACGAATATAGTTTTCAAGTGTTTCACTACGAGCTCCCGGTCTTGCAGCTGATAAAGCATCTGCTGCTGCAACTAAAACTGCAATGATAGAAGTTGGTTCTGTGTCACCATGGTGAGATGCGATACTGTTTATAACTACAGGATGCTCTTTATATTTCGTTGCAAGTTCAACACCAATTTCAACGTGGCTTCCTTCTACTTCATGGTCAATCGCTTTTCCGATATCATGTAATAGACCTGCACGTCTTGCTAGTTTTTCATCCTCGCCAAGCTCTGCCGCCATAAGTCCAGTTAAATATGCAACTTCCATAGAGTGTTTTAAGACGTTTTGACCATAACTTGTACGGTATTTTAAACGACCTAAAATTTTAATTAAATCTGGATGTAATCCGTGAACACCTACTTCAAACGTTGTTTGCTCTCCGACTTCGCGAATATACTCGTCCACTTCACGTCTTGATTTTTCGACCATCTCTTCAATACGCGCTGGGTGAATACGTCCGTCCTGTACTAGTTTATCAAGAGCGATACGAGCTGTTTCACGACGAATTGGGTCGAATCCAGAAAGGATTACCGCCTCTGGTGTATCATCGATAATTAAGTCAATACCCGTTAACGTTTCTAACGTACGAATATTACGACCTTCACGCCCGATAATACGTCCCTTCATTTCGTCATTTGGAAGATTTACAACCGAAACGGTTGTTTCAGCAACATGATCAGCTGCACATCTTTGCATTGCAAGAGATAAAATCTCTTTTGCTTTCTTATCCGCTTCTTCTTTCGCGCGAACTTCACTTTCTTTTACCATAACAGCGATTTCATGAGAAACTTCACTTTCTACTTTACCAAGAATAATTGCTTTCGCTTGTTCGCGTGTCAGATTGGAAATGCGCTCTAATTCTGTTTGTTGCTTTTGAACTAACTCTCCCACTTTGCTTTCCAACTCTTCAATCTGTTGTTGTCTCGCTACAAGAGATTCCTCTTTCTTCTCTAACTGTTGCTCGCGTTTATCGAGCGTTTCGTCTTTACGATCAAGGTTCTCTTCTTTTTGCATTAAACGATTTTCTTGTTTTTGTAATTCGCTTCTACGGTCACGAATTTCTAATTCAGCTTCTGTACGAAGTGTATGAATTTCATCCTTTGCTTCTAAAAGCGCTTCTTTCTTAAGTGCTTCAGCATCACGATTCGCTTCGTCTAAAATACGTCTCGCTTCATTAGCTGCACCATTAATCTTCGCTTCAGCAATAGACTTTCGAACAAAAAAGCCAACAACTGCACCGACTGTTGCAAGCAAAATGGAGATGAGTATCCAAACTGTACTCGTCATGATTTCACCTCCCCTTGCTATGAATGAAAAAAGACTGTCGGCATGTACATTGAATTACAACATACAGCAAAGACCGTCGTCCCGCTTTTTTAAGGGACTTTCTTCATTTCACAATTAAAATGTCATATTATTATTTCGGTAAGATTTAAACCTTACTCCGAATATTACTTCTCTTCTTGAGAAGAGTATATTGTATATAAGAAAAAATATACATTCTCATTGTATCTATCGTAATTTTCATTGTCAAGCGTTGTCTACTTTTACTTTCTTTACCTTCAGCCTTGAATGTGACCTAAATTTAAAAAGTAAGGAGCCTACTATACTGGAAAACCTTAGTAATCCCCATTTTTTTCCTTAAAATATTTAAATATCCCTCTTTACACAACCCATTTGAAGTAAAAAAATATTTTTATCTATAGTATTATGCTCCTTAATAGTAGATAAAAAAATAAAAGACACGAGGCCGTGTCTTTTATTTTTTTAATCAAGAAGAGTTGAATCTTCTGCGCCCTCAGCACCAGAATCTTCACTAATTCCGTGATGCTCACGAATAAAGAAGGCAATTTCTTCTCTTAAATCTGTATTTTCTTTTAAGAACTGCTTCGAATTTTCACGACCTTGTCCTAGGCGTTCTTCATTATAAGAATACCAAGCACCGCTCTTTTGAACAATATCAAGCTCAGAAGCCATATCCAAGATTTCACCTTCTCTTGAAATACCTTCTCCGTACATAATATCAACTTCCGCAACACGGAATGGTGGTGCTACTTTATTTTTCACTACTTTTACTTTTGTTTTATTACCAACGATGTCGTTACCTTGCTTTAATTGCTCCGCACGACGCACTTCAAGACGGACAGTTGAATAGAATTTCAACGCGCGACCACCTGGAGTTGTTTCTGGGTTTCCGAACATAACCCCAACTTTTTCACGAATTTGGTTAATAAAGATTGCAATTGTTTTTGATTTGTTGATTGCTCCTGAAAGCTTACGAAGTGCTTGTGACATTAAACGTGCTTGTAAACCTACGTGTGAGTCACCCATATCGCCTTCAATCTCTGCTTTCGGTACAAGAGCTGCTACAGAGTCAATTACGATAATGTCAACCGCACCACTTCGTACAAGTGCTTCCGCGATTTCCAATCCTTGCTCCCCTGTATCAGGCTGTGATAATAGTAATTCATCTATGTTAACGCCTAATTTTTGTGCATATACAGGATCCATTGCGTGCTCCGCATCAATGAATGCTGCTTGTCCACCTTGACGTTGTACTTCTGCAATTGCATGTAATGAAACTGTCGTTTTACCTGAACTTTCAGGTCCGTAAATTTCGATAATACGGCCACGTGGATATCCGCCTACTCCTAGTGCCACATCAAGTGCTAAAGAACCACTAGAAACCGTAGAAACTCTACGCTCCGCTTGTTCTCCTAATTTCATAATTGAACCTTTACCGAATTGCTTCTCTATTTGTTTTAACGCCATATCTAACGCTGCTTGACGATCACTCATTCAAAATTCCTCCTTAACTGAATTGCTAATCTTATTATACCTATTTTCAATTCAATTTGCCAACAAAAATCGAACATTTATTCGATTTTTTTATTTTCTATCAAATAATATCTAAATTTAACCGTAAAAAAAACTAGAAGAAACTTATATCTCTTCTAGCTTTTTATATAAATGATAAAATCCATATTTTGCTGTTCGTTCTCTAATTTGTTGACGACTTCCGCTTAAATTAAGAGGAAAGACTACAGTTGGTTCATCCTTAATCGAAAGCCCAACAAATACTGTTCCTGGTTCTTTCTGTTCTGAAGCATCTGGCCCTGCTACCCCAGTGAAACTAATTCCGATATCCGCTTTTAATACATCCTTAACATTTTCAGCAAGATAACGAGCACATTCTTTACTAACTGCACCATCAGTATGCAACACTTCTTCAGGCACACGTAAAACATGTTGCTTCACATCATTATGATAACAAATGACACCGCCTTTAAACACAGAAGAAACACCAGCGTTTTCAGTTACTTGATTTCCAAAAAGACCACCTGTTAAACTTTCTGCACACGCTAAAGTTAACCCTTTTCTCTTCAATAACTCGATTGCCTTATAATGCAAAAATTCTTGGTCATATCCGTAGAAAAATTCTCCTACTCTTTCTAAAATCAAATCTTCCACATGTTGAATTAGTTTCTCCGCTTCGCTAACATTTTGATGCTTAGCGGTTAAACGTAATGTCACTTCTCCATCATTTGCTAACGGGGCGATTGTTGGGTTTGTTTGTCCATCAATTAAATCTTGCACTTTCACCTCTAATTGGGACTCCCCAATACCGAAGAAACGAAGCACACGAGAATAAATGTTTTCTCCTGTTGTAAAATTACGTAAAAAAGGCTCTACGTAACTTACATACATTGGTTTCATTTCTTTTGGCGGCCCTGGTAATAAAATATAAACTTTTCCGTTCTTATTTACCCCCATACCAGGCGCCATACCGTGGTCATTTGCAAATACTGTTGCTCCATTTAAAACGAGCGCTTGCTTTTTATTATTCTCCGTAAATTCACGGCCTGTACGCTTAAAGTAATTACTTATTAAGGCTAATGCCTTTTCATCATACACAAGCTCTTCATCTAAACTAGCAGCTATCGTTTCTTTCGTTAAATCATCTTTTGTTGGTCCTAATCCACCTGTAAAAATAAGTATATCAGCACGTTCTTCCGCAGCTTCAATCGCCTTTTGCAATCGCTTATTATTATCACCAACAACAGTATGATAGTACACGTTAATTCCGATTGAAGCTAACTTTTCAGATAAAAACTGGGCATTTGTATTTGCAATTTGTCCAAGTAATAATTCAGTTCCAACCGCAATAATCTCAGCATTCATCCCAATTCCCCCATAAACTTCTATTTTGAGTTTACAAAAGCAGCTCTATTTTTCCAGAAATAATCCCATCCTGAAATAACAGTAAAGATTAATGCAATCCATATGAAGATATCTGCAACTGGAATATGGATTAAATTTAAAGGTACATCGTGTAATAAATATGCTGCAATTGCAATAATTTGTGTCCACGTCTTAATTTTTCCTAGCTGGTTTGCTGCAACTACTTCCCCTGTTCCAGCAAGTACAAGACGTAAACCTGTTACCGCAAACTCACGACTGATAATTACAATAACAATCCAAGCCGGTACATATTGCATCTCTACCAATGTAATAAGTGCTGCCGAAACAAGCAATTTATCAGCTAACGGGTCAAGAAACTTCCCTAAATTCGTTACAAGATTATACTTTCTTGCGTAATGTCCATCAATCCAATCTGTAGCTGAAGCAATGATAAAGATAAGTGCCCCCACTAAATGTTGAATTGGCAAATCAACATCACCAATTTTGTATGAACCCCAATCAAAGGGCGCTAACATAATTACCATAAAAATTGGAATTAAGAAGATTCTAGATATTGTAATTTTATTTGGTAAATTCACAGCTATTCCTCCATCATATCAAAAACATTTGTTCATCGAAAAAAAGTCATCGAAGCGATGACTGTTATTGTGCTGGTTGCTCTATCCCTTGGTTTTTAATCACCAATCTTTGGTGATATTCTTTTTGTGGATCTAACGGGAAAGCAAGCACTTGGCCATTCAGTTTAATTTCAACATTCGGTGCACTTCCAATATTAAGTCGTACTTCTTTTAATGTTGATACATCGCGTTTCTCTGTTTGACCGCTTTGTACTGTAGTGTTTAGAATTTCGTTACCCGCATCATCCTTAACATCTACATAACTTGTACCCTTAGCTGAAATTTCCAGTTCTAATGTTTTATTATTATGAATTTCCAAAGTAGATACCTTTCCAGTTGTTCCAACTACTTTCACTTCTTGCTGTCCAGTTGGTTGTGCTGGTTGCTCCTCTTTCTTTGGTTCTTCTTTCTTTGGTTCTTCTTTCTTTGGTTCTTCTTTCTTTGGTTCCTCTTTTTTTGGCTCTTCCGCTTTCACTTCATCTTTCTTCGTATCTAACGGAGAATCTTTCGCTTTTTGAACTTCAATTTTCTCACTTTGAGCGCTTGGAACTTTTTCATCATCTTTTCCAGTTAACGCTTGAAACACAAACCAGATTACCACTCCAACTGCGATGACTAACAGCGCAACTAAGATTTTCGGCATGTGATCTGCAATTGGCCATGATGAAGATTTTTGCATTGTTTCTTGTGTTTTTTGTCCCGTTGATACTTGTGGAACTTCACGCTTTTCAGATTGTGGTATCGTACTCTGATGTTCTACAAGCAGTTCCTCTCCATTTAATCCAACCGCATCTGCGTATTGTTTAATGAATGCACGCGCATAAAAAGCTCCTGGCAATACATCATAATTGCCTTCTTCAATTGCCACTAAATGGCGTTTTTGAATTTTTGTAATCTCATGCAGCTGATCAATAGACAAGCCTTTCGCTTCTCTTGTTTCTTTCAGCTTTTGTCCCAATTCCGTCACTACTAACACCTCAATATTTCTTTAAAAGTCAAACATAGAGAAATTATTTTGCGTACCTTGCTCAATTTCATCTACTAAATTATATTGTATTTCTTCATCATAATCGTTACGCAACTCGATAATATAATCAAAATCATCCAATGTGTATTCTGACTGACTCACAAATACATCAGGATGTTCCACAACTTTCGTTGCAGGCAATCTCATAATTTCACGAACGAGCTGCCAATGTCTTTCGTTAGCACGCTTCGTTGACACAATTCCATCTAGGATGAAAATATTGTCATCGCTATACTCATCTTCAATTAATTGACTGCGAACAGTTTGCTTAATAAGAGTAGATGATACAAATAACCACCTTTTATTTGCACAAACACTTGCAGCAACAATGGATTCTGTTTTTCCGACACGAGGCATTCCGCGTATCCCAATTAGTTTATGGCCTTCTTTTTTCATGATTTCTGCCATAAAGTCTACAAGTAAGCCTAATTCATCACGCACAAATCGAAATGTTTTCTTATCATCTGCATCTCGTTGTATGTACCTACCATGCCTAACCGCTAGCTTATCTCTTAGCTTGGGCGGACGATATTTCGTTACCGTTATGTTATCCATCGTATTTAAAATTGATTCAAGTCTAGAGATTTGCTCTTGATTATCACACATAAGAAGTAACCCACGTCGTGCATTATCTACACCATTAATTGTGACAATATTAATGCCGAGCATACCGATTAACGAAGAAACGTCACCAAGCAAGCCAGGTCGGTTTTTATGTATTTCATATTCAAAATACCATTCAATCATCCAAGATCACTCCCCTTGCTTACTTTACACCTACGTACTATATTATATGATTTCACCCTAATAGGGAAGCTAAATGTATAATCTATCCTGTGTAATTATTATACAAAAAAAGTAGAGAGGAGATTCTCCTCTCTACTTTTACTTATGTTGTACGAACTTAACCATTAAATTTGCAATTGTATGTTGCTCCTGTTCATCAGCAACTTTCCAAAGCTCAGCTAATAATTTCTCTTGGTCATTGCGTCCTTCTACTTCATTAGCAAGATAGTCGCCAACACGAAATGCCATATCTGATACCGCACCGCCATCTAAACCTTTGTCTTGCGCTTGCTCTAAACGTTCTCCTAAAAAGCTCTTCCACTGATCAAAATTATCTAATACTGACATAATTAAGCACCTCACTATTGAGTAATAAAATCATCCTTAATTTGTGCAACTATTCATTTTTTATGTAAGAATTTTTTAGCAGTGCCAACCGCCATTCACTCCGATAATTTGTCCAGTTATGTAAGACGCTCCTGGTGATACGAGAAATGAAACTGTTTTCGCTACTTCTTCTGGTAATCCTATTCTACCTAATGGTATATCTTCAGCAATTCCCATTTTATCTTCTTCAGAAAAAACACTTAACATTTCCGTTTCAATTGCTCCTGGTGCTACTGCATTCACACGTAATCCACTTAAAGAAACTTCTTTCGCTAAAGCTTTCACATATGAATTTTGCGCCCCTTTTACCATTGAATAAAGTACTTCACAAGAAGCCCCTATTTGTCCCCATATAGATGAAACAATTACAATATTACCACTTCTTCTCTCAATCATAGGCGGAAGTGCCATTGAAAGTAATTTATATACGTTCTTCACTTGAAGTTCTACCATATAATCTAATTCATCGTTTGTTACATCTGTTACTAATCCAAAAATACTCTTCCCCGCTGCGTATACAATAACATCAATAGGATGTTCAATTTGTCCCCACAATCGTTCTGCTCCATCACTAGAAGCTAAATTAGCTTGAACAGGGATAACTTCTCCCCATGCCTTCTGCAATTCCAATACCTTTTCTTCACTGTTATTGTAATGAACATAAACTGTATATCCATCTTGAATTAATTGTTTCGAAATAGCAGAGCCAATCCCTCCGCTCCCTCCAGTTACTAACGCATACTTTTTCATAAATTCCCTCTCTTATCTCTACAACTTCAATTTTCACACAACTAAATAATACCCTCATCTTACAATTTTTCAATGATAAGATGAGGGTATCTTTAAAATTTTATTTTTTCGGTAACACCTGACAAACACTCATTTTTTCTTCTGATAACAATAATCCCGCTACTTCTTGTAAGTCTTGAACGGTTAGTCCTTCTAATACAGTCAATGCATCAAATAGGCTAGATTCATTAAACGCGTATCGTGTAAATTGATTTGCAATATATTCTGGTGAATTTAACGAGCGTAAAAAACCACCAATTTTCTTTTTCTTCACTCGTTCTAATGCCGCCGCATCTAATTGATCATAATCTGTTTTTAATAAAATATCTTTTAAACGATCTGCCAATTCATCAGGTTGTTTCGTATCACCACCAACCATTGCAAAACCGAAGTTATTTTCTTCTGTATAGTCATACGAGAATGAATCATCAATAAGTCCTTCATTATATAAAGCTTCGTAATGAACAGAACTTTTTCCAAATAAATAATCTAAAAGTAACGTAAGCGCAATTTCTTGTTTTAAAAGCGCTTGCCCCTTTTCTTTTAAATTAGTCGCTTTAATACCAACTAAACATTTCGGTGTTTGCACAGGCATTGAAATAATTTTTTTCTTTTCATTTACCTCATTTGGTTCTTCTTCAAATGAACGCACAATTTCTGGCTGGTTTTTATAATCTTTTTTCGCTTGATTTTCACGTACTAAATCCATTGTTTTCTCTGGATCAATTGCACCCACAACAAATAATAACATATTGCTCGGATGATAAAATGTTTCATAACATTCATATAATAAATCTTTCGTAATTTTACTAATAGATTCGATTGTCCCCGCAATATCAATTTTAATTGGGTGTTTTACAAATAAGCTATCAATTAACCCAAAGTACAAACGCCAATCTGGGTTATCTTGATACATTTGAATTTCTTGCCCAATAATCCCCTTCTCTTTTTCAACCGTTTTTTCAGAGAAATAGGGCTCTTGTACGAAGTTTAGCAATGTATTTAAATTTTGTTCTACGTTTGAAGTACCTGAAAAAAGGTAAGCTGTTCGTGTGAAGGATGTAAAAGCATTTGCCGATGCTCCTTGTTTACTAAACAATTGGAAAGCATCGTGATCTTCTTTTTCAAATAATTTATGCTCAAGAAAATGTGCAATCCCATCTGGCACACGAATCATTTCTTCTTTCCCTAATGGTATAAATGTATTATCTACAGAACCATATTTCGTCGTAAACGTCGCAAATGTTTTATTAAATCCTTGTTTCGGTAAAACATATACATCTAATCCATTAGGAAGTTTTTCATAATAGAGTGTTTCTTTTAATTGCTCATAAACAATTTTCTCCATTTACTCTCCCTCCGTTCCTTGTAAAAAGTAAATTGTATCTAGTTCAATATTTTTAGCAACTTTTACAATTTCTTCTTTTGTCACACTTTCTATACCTGTAAGCCATTCTTCAACTGGACGTGTACGATCTGAAATAATACCATGATATAGCATTTCTACAAAGCCACGTGGTGTATCAATTGCCTCTAATATTTGATTTTGGATGACACTTTTTGTTTGATGTATTTCTTCTTCAGAAAACTCTCCGTTTTGCATCGCAAGCATTTGTTCTTTAATAATCTCAACTGCTTTTTCATAATTTTTCGCTTCAATTCCTGACATAACAAATAATAAACCTTTATGACTTTCAAAGCGCGATGCTGCATAGTACGCTAAACTATTTTTTTCACGCACATTTACGAATAACTTCGAATGAGAAAAGCCACCAAACAATCCATTGAACAATTGCAATGCAAAATAATCTTCATCTTTATATGTGACAAATGTACGATAACCGATGTGTAATTTACTTTGTTTTAATTCTTGTTTTTCAACAACTTCTTTTTCTTCATTATTTCGTCTATGAAGGAGTACATTTCTTTCTCTCACTGGACGAGCTGAAATAGAAAAATACTTACTTACAAGATCAACGGCGTTTTCTGAAATATCACCAATAATATATAGATCCATTTCATCTTCCGCTAACACCTTTTGATAATATTGATACAGACTTTCATTTGTAATAGACATAACACTCTCTTTTTTTCCATTTGCACTTAAACGATACGGTTCTACTTTGCACATTTCTTCAATTAAACGCTCGTTTGCATAACGCATTTTATCATCATAAGTAGCTTCAATTCTCTGTAACAGTGCTCTTTTTTCACTTTCTACGATAGAAGATAGGAAACCGTTGCCCTCCGTTGCTGGATGTAACACAATATCTGACAACATAGAAAGCGCTTTTTCAAATAACGGTGGTGCATCATGTAAATAAACTTCATTTGCAATGTCTACATAAATGGAGATAATATGGTCTTCCCCTTTTTTACTTACATCTACCGCTAAAGAAGATCCGTATAATTCTTCTAAATATTGACGAAGACGAATTACAGAAGGTAATTTTTCTGTCGCACTTTGCAATACGTATGGCAATAAGGCACGCTCTGTCACCGTCTCCTCATTTAAAGGCGCTTTAAAACGAAATACAAAGGTATTCGTTTTATATTTATCAGTCGGAATAATATGTACGCGCAAACCATCTAACTCATGTAGTTGTTGTTCCATTAGTTTCATTTATAGCCCTCCTTTACGTATATAGGAATATTCCTCTTCAATATACAGTTTTTAGAAATAAAAAATCAACTTTTCTCCCTTATTATGCTTACATATGATTCTTTCTAAAAACTTTAATATGTAAGGAACATAGTAAAATTCCGTATTAAATATATTCTATGTAAAAAAGCCCACACTAATGTGCGAGCTTTTTTATACTTATAAAATACTTATCGTTTTCCTTTTTCATAAGGAGTTCCTAATGCTTTCGGAGCTTCAGAACGACCTACAAAACCAACAAGCGCTAATATTGTGAATACATATGGTAATATCGTTAATAAAACACTTGGAATTTGATCTAATACAGGAATTGTTCCGCCCGTTACACTTAGAGATTGCGCAAAACCAAAGAATAGAGCTGCACCTAATGCGCCTAGTGGATTCCACTTCCCAAAAATCATAGCAGCTAAAGCTAAGAAACCTTGTCCTGTAATAGTTGCCCCTGAGAAGTTATTAGAAATTGACATTGCAAAAATCGCTCCACCGATTCCAGCAAACACTCCTGAAATACAGACTCCAATATAACGCATTTTATATACATTAATCCCCATCGTATCCGCTGCCATTGGGTGTTCACCAACAGCACGTAGACGAAGACCGAACGGTGTTT
The DNA here is from genome assembly GCF_003458115.1 of Bacillus sp. ISO11. Taxonomy (NCBI): domain Bacteria; kingdom Bacillati; phylum Bacillota; class Bacilli; order Caryophanales; family Bacillaceae; genus Bacillus; species Bacillus sp. ISO11. The sequence continues at coordinate 117,812 of NZ_QXCO01000016.1, forward strand.
TATAAATAACATACCAAACAACGAATGCTAAAATAATGGCAATATACGACGTTATTGGTACGTTCGAGAAAAATATTTTCCCTAAAACCGGAATATCCGAAAGGCCTGGAATATCAATCTTTTCAATACGATACTGAATAAAGTCAGTCTGCCCTTTATCAAAAATCTTCTTAATTGCAAATACTGTTAAACCAAGAGATAAGAAGTTAATGGCTACACCACTTACAACTTGATCTGCTCGGAATGTAATAGAAGCTACCGCATGAAGTAATGCAAATAATCCACTACCAATTGCCGCAAATAATAACGCAATCCATGGAGTCATCGTTCCCCAAGTATCACCCATTAATAAGTTTGTAACAACTCCAATAAATGCACCAAATAGCATTAGTCCTTCTAATCCGATATTTACAACACCCGATCGTTCACTAAATACACCACCTAGTGCTGTGAAAATGATAGGTGCCGATGTATATAACGTACCCGTCACAAGAATGGCTAATATATCTAAAAAGCTCATTTATTTCCCCTCCTTGCTCATGCGTGTAAGCGCCCATCTTAACACATAACTACATGCAACAAAGAAGATGATACATGCAATAATTACATTAATAAGCTCTGACGGTACATCTGCCTCAAAGTTCATTTGAGGGGAAGCACTTTTCAAACCACCAAATAATAAAGCTGAAAGGATTATACCAAACGGATTATTCCCTCCAAGTAATGCTACGGCAATCCCATCAAATCCTACTCCTGTAAACGAAGACATCGCTGTCATACTCTGGAATGTCCCTAATCCTTCCATCGCTCCACCAATCCCCGCAAATGCACCAGCAATTGTCATAGAGAATACTACATTACGAGAAACTTTCATACCTGCATATTGAGAAGCATGCTGATTAAATCCTACAGACTTTAATTCGTAACCTAAAGTTGTTCGATCTAATAAGAACCACATTAAAATAGCGATTAAAATTGCTACAATAATTCCCCAGTGTAGACGTGAACCGTCAGTAATAGAAGCAAGCCAGTCTGAAGATAGTGACGCACTCTCTTTAATATCATACGTTTTGTCATTACCCGCATGTAAGAAACGCTTAATGATGTCATACGTTACATACAACGCAATATAGTTCATCATAATAGTTACAATAACTTCATTCACTTGAAACTTCCCTTTTAAATATCCCGGAATGAAGCCCCAAATTCCGCCCACCAATGCGGCAAATAAAATCGATAATGGAATATGAAGGAACGCTGGTAGTGAGACTGCATAACCGAACCAAACCGCCGCAAGCCAACCAACTAACAATTGACCCTCTACCCCGATATTAAATAAACCTGTACGAAATGCAAACGCCACCGATAAGCCAGCAAGAATAAGCGGTATCATTGTACGGAGCGTTTCACCAATCGCACTTGCGCTGCCGAACATTCCTGTCCAAAGTGCACTATAACCAACAATTGGATCATAGCCACTAACTAGCATTACAATCGCTCCTACAAGTAAGCCGAAAATAACGGATAGTACTGGGACTAAAATATTTATCGTTCGTTCTGTTAAAAGTTTTTTAGCCATTTGTACCCACCTGCTCCTTCTTTGTTCCTCCAGCCATTAACAATCCAAGCTGTTGTTCATTCGTTTCTTTCGCATCAACTATTGCTACAATTTCCCCTTCATAAATAACAGCAATTCGATCGCTAACATTTAAGATTTCATCTAACTCTAATGATAAAAGTAATACACCTTTTCCTTTATCCCTTTGCTCTATTAATCTCTTATGAATAAATTCAATTGCTCCTACATCTAAACCACGTGTTGGCTGTGCCGCAATTAATAAATCTGGATTTCGGTCTACTTCACGTGCAATAATTGCTTTTTGTTGATTGCCCCCAGATAGAGCGCGTGCTAACGTTTGCTCACTAGGTGTACGTACATCAAACTGTTCAATAAGAGACTTTGCTTTTTCTGTAATTTTGCTGAAATTTAAAATCCCTTTCTTTGAAAACGGATTTTTATAGTACGTTTGAAGAACTATATTATCTCTAACAGAAAAATCAAGAACGAGTCCGTGTTTATGACGATCTTCTGGAATATGACCAATTCCTTCTTCTGTTATTCTTCTAACAGGCCAATTTGTTATTTCTTTTCCTTTAATTGCAATAGAACCTGACTCAACTTTTCGTAAACCAGTAATCGCTTCTATTAATTCACTTTGTCCGTTTCCATCAATCCCTGCAATCCCAACAATTTCCCCCGCACGAACAGTTAAGTCAAGGCCTTTTACAGCAGGTAGTTGACGTGCATCGTGAACAACAAGGTTTTCAATTGAAAGTACCTCTTCTTTTGGCTTCGCGTCTATTTTTTCTGTTTTAAAATTCACTTGACGTCCGACCATTAATTCTGCAAGTTTATTTTCATCCGTATTTGCAACGTCAACCGTTCCAATCCCTTTTCCTTTACGAATAATCGTACAACGATCGCAAACTTCCATAATTTCTTTCAACTTATGTGTAATAAGAACAATAGATTTTCCTTCTTGTACAAGCTTTTTCATAATTTGAATTAGCTCATGAATTTCTTGTGGTGTTAACACAGCTGTCGGTTCATCAAATATTAAAATTTCTGCACCGCGGTAAAGAGTTTTCAAAATCTCAACACGCTGTTGCATACCCACTGAAATATCCTGTATTTTCGCATATGGATCTACAGCCAAACCGTATTGTTCAGACAGTTTTTGAATTTCTTTAGCAGCATCCTCAACAGCAATTTTCCCTTTTTTCTTCGGTTCATTTCCGAGAATAATATTCTCTGTAACTGTAAAATTATGAACAAGCATAAAGTGTTGATGGACCATTCCAATACCAAGGTCATTTGCTATATTCGGATTTGTAATTTTTACAGGTTTACCTTTAATTTTAATTTCACCCTGCTCTGGTTGGTACAAACCAAATAGTACATTCATCAATGTGGATTTCCCTGCACCATTTTCTCCAAGTAAAGCATGTATCTCACCCTGCTTTACTTGCAGCGTAATATCATCATTCGCTACAATGCCTGGGAATACTTTCGTAATGTTATTCATCTCAATTACGTATTCCATTGTGTTCCTCCTTTTAACAGGGAACATTCCCTATTACACTATTAACTTATTAAGCAATTCGGAAGTTTTATACATACAAAGGTTAGTTCTATGAACTAACCTTTGCTATTTCTCTATTTATTTTTTTAGAGAAGCTTCGTATTCTTTATACTCTTTATCTGTAGCTGGCACTTTAATTTCACCGGCTGTAATTTTCTTTTCAAGCTCTTCTACTTTTGTTAAAATTTCAGGGTTAACTTTTTTCACGTTATCAGTTGTTTTTGAAATACCAATACCGTCATCTTTTAAGCCAAACTCTTCAATTTTCCCACCTTTTAAATTCCCATCTTTTGCTTCTTTAGCTACTTTTTCTACTGCTACATCAACACGTTTAATCATTGAAGTTAATGTTACATTTTCAGGCATACCTTCTTGATGTTGGTCACGGTCAACACCGATTACCCAAACATTTTCACCTTTTTTCTTACGGTTTTTCGCTTCTGTGAACACACCGTTACCTGTACCACCAGCAGCATGATAAATTACGTCTACGCCTTGACCATACATTGCTGAAGCAAGAACTGTACCTTTTTCAGGCTTATCGAATGCTTCTGCATATTCAGATACGATTTCAATGTTTGGATTTACTGCCTTTGCACCAGCTTTAAATCCATTTTCAAATTTACTAATTAAATCACTTTTCATTCCACCAACAAATCCTACTTTATTCGATTTTGTTGACATAGCTGCTACCGCACCTACAAGGAATGATCCTTCATGATCTTTAAACGTAATGCTCGTTACGTTCGGTGCATCTACAACAGTATCTACGATTGCAAATTGTTGTTTTGAAGATTCTTTTGCTACTTCTTTAATTGCACCTTCTAATTTATAACCAATTCCGAATGTTAAATCATATTTATCTTTTGAGAATTTTTTTAAATTCGGAATATAATCAGCTTCTTTTTCAGACTGAAGGTAACGATAATTTGTCTTTTCTTTTAAACCATTATCTTTACCAAACTTTTGTAACCCTTCCCAAGAAGATTGGTTAAATGACTTATCATCAACGCCCCCAACATCCGTTACAAGACCAACCTTGAAATCTTTATTGTCTTTCGTGTCTTTCTTGTCACTGCTCGCCTTATCCGAGTTACCACATGCACCTAAAACTGTACTTGCTGCTAATGTTAATGATAATAAAAGGCCTGCTTTTTTCTTCATACTAGAAACCCCTCCAAAAATGATATATATTTATTTATTCTTACGCTGCTGTTCCTTACTTCTTGCTGTCACCTCCCTAAAAAGGAATTTACCTACATACGCTTTCTTAATACGTGGAAGCTAAATTTATCAGCTCTAAAGTAATTGATAGAATATAAGATTGGCTCATCATTTTGATCATAGTGCATTTGTTTTAATACAAGCAGTGCTGTTTCAGGCTCACATTCTAAAATCGGTGAGATTTTAGGGTGATAGCCAATTGGCTCAATGTGGGCAACCGCATATGTTATGCGCTTATGTGTGTTATTATGTATCACCGTTAATAATGATTCCTCATTGTAACCCGATAAATCTGGCAATATTTCTTTTGCAAGTTTATCGATACAATACACAACAGGTTCCCCATCTGCTGTACGCACGCGTTCAATCATCACTGCATTAAAACCATCTTCACTATTAAACTTCTCTTTTTCCTCTTCTGTTAAAGTTGTAGTAGATGATGATAAAAAGATTGTTCCTGGTGTTTTCCCCACACTAGAAATCATATCTGTAATACTAGAAAGTTGTTCTATTCCAGAAGAAAATAATGGCTTTGCATTTACAAATGTCCCTACACCATGTCTACGAATGACAACATTTTCTTCTTCTAAAATACGCAACGCTTCCCTTAAAGTCGCTCTACTTACGCCAAGTTCTTTCGCTAAATCAAACTCTGATGGTAACTTTTGTCGTTCTTTATAAGCCCCATCTTTAATTTTTTCTTTGATGTGATCAATCACCCGTAGATATAGGTGACGACTATCGGATTTTACTGACATAAGACTCCCCCGCATTTCAATTATTCGACCTCTGATGTAAGACTTCTTTTCTCTTTTTTCAACTTACAACATAGTACAAATGACTAAACACCAAAATAAGCGTAATTGTCGAATAAATAATAATAATTTTTTTTAATGAAATTTTCACTCTTTATTGCATAAAAAAAACTTTGCACCATAAACATTCCTCATTTCGAGAAAAAGTTCGGCACAAAGATCCTTTACATCCTTTGTTACACACTTTTCCCCTCATAGTCTAGCAATTCATGGTTGCCAGGTAGAAACTTATGGACCTTATCTCCAAGATTATATGAGGCAGTGATTCTTTTCGAAGTAATCTTACCACTTGCTCTCATACGTGTCAACAAAATCCAACATTTTTCTGCATTAAATATCGAACATTTACATAAAACATAATCAAAGTATTCGTATTCTAAAGAGCACCCCTAAATGTAAGCCCTTTCTTTATTACTGAGTATAGTATATAACAAAAACACTATATAAAAAAGCCTAATTGTAAAAATGAAGTGCACCCCAATTGTTAGACACAGTCTAACAATTGGAGGTGCATTTTTTATGGCTAAATTTTCTTCAAAAGAAAAAATCCAAGCGGTGAAACGATATTTAGATGGTACAGAAAGTGGAAAAAC
>NZ_QXCO01000098.1:0-554 GCF_003458115.1 Bacillus sp. ISO11
TCGGCGTTAGTCCCGTCCTTCATCGACTCCTAGTGTCAAGGCATCCACCGTGCGCCCTTTCTAACTTAACCAAACTAAAAATTAAAAAATATGAGCTACACTGTTATCTAGTTTTCAAAGAACATACCATTTGCTATTTAAAATAGCTTTTTGGTGGAGCCTAGCGGGATCGAACCGCTGACCTCCTGCGTGCAAGGCAGGCGCTCTCCCAGCTGAGCTAAGGCCCCAAAATGTATGGTGGGCCTAAATGGACTCGAACCATCGACCTCACGCTTATCAGGCGTGCGCTCTAACCAGCTGAGCTATAGGCCCATACAAATTGCAGGATTTATTTATATCATATCCTCATTTAAGAGTCAACACTGAATTGAACTCTCAAAACTAAACGAAAACGAAACACGGAAACTTATATTGATAAGCAGCGCTTATCAATTCTCCATAGAAAGGAGGTGATCCAGCCGCACCTTCCGATACGGCTACCTTGTTACGACTTCACCCCAATCATCTGTCCCACCTTAGGCGGCTGGCTCCAAAAAGGTTACCCCACCGACTTC